>JAJDFZ010000001.1 GCA_030269625.1 Oxalobacter sp. OttesenSCG-928-P03
GATTAAAAAAGGACTCGCCATCAGCCTGTCATGCCTTTGCCTTTTCGCCTGTACCGATACCGTCAGAACAGAAGCGGCTCTTCAGCCTCCGGCAGAAAAAACCGGCAGTGTTTCCATCATTTCCGCATCCGGTTCAGACATGATCCGGGTGACAATGCAAAATGGACATGCCCGTCTGAAACTGCGCAAAAAAGCAGGCCAGTCCATCCTCCTGACGTTTTCATCCGGCGACTATACCCGCATGACGGGAAAACTGGTGTCACGCGACCCTGCCGCCAATGTCCGGTTTGCACAGATCACCCTGCCTGACGGGACAATGGACGGGCCGTTCGGAAGTGAAATGTCTTATGACCTGCCCGCCAAAGGCGACTACACCCTCAGGATCAATGAAAACATCATGGCGGGCGATCCCTGGTCCGGCGAATGTGAAGTTATCATCACGCTCGGGCAGCCGCCATCATCAAAAACGGGGCCTTGAGGCCCCGTTCAGGTGTGATTTTTTGCTCATGCCGGATTTCAGGCAACGATATGCAGGTTGCCTTTCGGGTTGGATGACGCCGATGAACTCGTTTCACCTGCCTTTTCGATGGATTCCTGGATGCTTTTCAGCAGTTTTTCAATCCAGCTTTCCTTGTCATTTCTGGGCAAAAGCGTATTGAACTGGCTGTCATTGCCGGATTTGGTCCGCCCAGAGCTCCAACTGGAAAGCTCCCCGTTACTGTCAATGATCCAGCCCTGTGCAGTCAGTTCCGAACCCTGGGACGCAAATTGCCCGGGCAGGGTTTTGGTCACTTCCATCATGTCATAGATGAGGGCTTCATATTCCAGCCTTTTTTCAGGGTCTTCCGCCATTTGCCGCAGGATATTCGGCGCAATAGCGATATTGCCGATGCCAGACCCGCCAGGCTGGGTTGACGTGGAAAACGTTGCGTCGGGAAACTGGTTCTTCAGATCGCGCAAAACATCAGACGCCGAACTTTTTCCCCCTTCGCTATTCTGGACTCTCTGGCTGGCATACTGGTATGCCGCTTCAGAAACATTCGTATTGCCGACTTTTACAGGCATATTGTTTCTCCTTTCAGTAATCTCCCTCATTTTTAACGGCATGCTGCACGGCTTCTTGAACGTTTTTTCGGCCATGCTCCCGCAAAAAAAGAAAGAGAGGCCAATGAAAGGCGCTCCCTTCTTCATGCGCAAATGCGCTGTCATGCCCGGCGTCTTCTGGCAAAGGCCGGGTTTTCACAGCCGAATGTGCCTTTTGGCCGGAAACACTGGTTACACGAAATACAACGGGCGCGGCTTTCATCGCCGTTTTTCCATCGTTTCACCAGGTCAGGCTCGCTGATCAGCGGACGGGAGAGCGAAATGGCCTCGAGTTTCCCCTTGTTCAGCCATGCATTGATACTTTCAGGGCTGCGATAGCCGCATACACTGAAAACGGGGGCCGGGGTTTTCTCTGCAATGGACAGGGCGGCGGCGGCAAAAGGCGTTTCTTCGCTTGGCTGTTTGATCATCGGCACGGCTGAGGACTCCTTGCTGACAGAAATCCCTCCGCTGATCTCGATCGCATCAATCCCCCGCTTTGCCAGTTCCTGGCAGACCCATTCGCACTCCTGTTGGGTCATGCCGGGCGTTACCATGTCACTGTGGTTGATCTTGATCCAGACGGGATAGTCAGGTCCGACACGTTCCCGGATCGCGTCATAAGCTTCAAGGACAATCCGGCTGCGACCGGTAATATCACCCCCATAGGCATCATCCCGTTTGTTGAAATGCGGGCTAAGAAACTGGCTGAGCAGGTAGCCATGCGCGGCATGCAGTTGAACCCCGTCAGCGCCTGCCTCCTTGCACCTGGTAGCGGTTTCCGCAAAAGCAGATACAACCTGTGCGATATCGTCCGCTGTCATGGCCTGTGACATGCCGCCGGATGAAATTTCAGTGGCAGACGGGCTCAGTCGCGGCCCCCCGCTTTCGATATGGCCGGCATGTACGCCGCAATGGCTCATCTGCACGACCAGCCTGCTGCCGTTGGCATGGACCACATTGACAAGTTGTTTCAGATCCGGCACAAACCGGTCGTCATAGGCCCTGACCATCTTCGAATTGGTGGGTGAATTGGCGTCAATTGCCACCATACCGGTAATGATTGCACCTACCCCACCCTTTGCCAGCGCTTCGTAGATTTGCGCATACTCAGGATTGAAACTGCCCTTTGCCTCTGATGAAAACTCAAAGGTTGCGCTGCGGACAATGCGATTTTGTACGGGAATACCGCCCAGATTGATCGGGTCATGCAGATTTTTCATCGGTTCCTCCTGAAGTGTCAGAGTGTGTCCAGTTCGTCAAGCAGGGCCATGATTTCCTGGTGTTTTTTACCCAGTTTTTCACGGATGCCTGCCTGTGCCTTTTGCCAGAGGGGAGTTGCCATGGCAAGTGTTTCTTTTCCTTTCGGGGTGAGGTACAACTGGCGGCGGCGGCTTTTTTCCGGCGCATCGTCCCGGATATAGCCAGCCTTGATAACGGGAGCCAGCGTGCGAACCAGCGTGCTTTTTTCCAGGCCGACAGCTTCTGCCAGCTGTCCCGTGCCGCATCCCTCTATCTTGAAGAGCGTTGCCAGAAGCGAAAACTGGTTTACCGTCAGCCCTGTCAGACTCAGCGCCTCACTATAATGATCCGTGATCCGGCCTGCTGCGCGGCGCAACCGGATGCAATAGCACGGGCTTGCTTTTCTTTGTTCCGCTGTTTTCATGCCATACCTGTTTTTAAATAGTGTATATGCACTATATGGCAGCGATTACCATGCTGTCAATGACTTTTTTTAATGTCATGCGGAGATTGCGCCAGATGGTTTTGCCTGTGGTTTTTCCGGCAAAAAGGGAATCCATGAAATTCATGTGGTTTTTGATGAATTGCGCATAACATCATGTTTTTCAATAAAGTATATTTCAGGCCACATGATGTTTTGTCGAAAGAGACACCAGCCCCAGGATTGACTTGTAGCGGCAAAAAAACACTTCCTGCCGTCATTCCGGAAATGAAAAAAGCCGGCAGTTCACATTCTCTGTCTGCCGGCTTTGTCGCGTTCAGGTATTTACGCGGACGGATCTGCGTTAACCGCCCAAGTCAACAACCACCCTTCCCCGCAGCTCTCCCTGCATGATTTTTTCGGCATAGGCCGACACCTCATCCAGGGTAATCGTCGCCTTGATCTGTTCCAGCTTGTTCTTGTCGAGGTCCCTGGCAAGGCGCTGCCACGCCTCGATCCGTTCCTCGCGGGGACACATCACGCTGTCAACGCCAGCCAGTGTGACGCCTCGCAGGATAAACGGCGCAACCGTTGCCGGAAATTCCATGCCGCCTGCAAGACCGCATGCGGCAACGATTCCCCGGTATTTCATGGTGGCGCAGACATTGGTCAGTGTATGTCCGCCAACCACGTCAATGGCGGCAGCCCAGCGTTCCCTGCCCAGCGGACGGCCCGGAGAATCAAACTCCGAGCGCGGCAGCACTTCCTTGGCGCCCAGGTTGCTCAGGTAGAGTCCCTTTTCCGCATCGCGCCCGCTGACGGCCACGACCTCGTATCCCAGCGAGGAGAGAATGGAAACAGCAATGCTGCCAACGCCGCCGGAAGCGCCCGTTACGACCACTTCGCCCTTTTCCGGCGTCATGCCGAGCTGCTCCAGCCGCATGATGCAAAGCATGGCGGTATAACCGGCCGTACCGATGGACATGGCCTGAAGCGGGGTGAATTCCTCAGGCAGCGGGATCAGCCACTCCCCTTTCAGGCGGGTTTTTTCCGCCAGTCCGCCCCAGTGGGTTTCTCCCACACCCCAGCCGTTCAGGATAACCTTGTCCCCTGCCTTGTAAAGCGGGCTTTCGGAGGTTTCCACGATCCCGACCAGGTCAATGCCCGGCACCATCGGAAAACGGCGCACGACAGGGCCTTTTCCGGTAATGGCCAGCGCATCCTTGTAATTCAGGGAGGAAAAAATGTTTCTGACTACCACATCCCCTTCGGGTAACTGTTCTTCCGGAATGTCCTTGATCTCTGCACGATAGCCTGAATCATCTTTTTCTATGAGTATGCCTCGAAACATTCATGTCTCCTTTTTGTCAATCGAGTGTTGTTACCGGAAATTAACACAAAATCCCGTTTTTCTTAAATTCACCGGTCAGGACTGTGCCGCTTCCGGCGGGCTTTTGGCTGAACTGTCCGGCAGCACCAGGGAGATGAGAGGGTTTTGATGAAAAAAAAGAGGCCTTCGGGATAGCTTTCATCTATCCCGTTTTGCCCCGTTCAGTTCACCGCAGGTTTTCAGGTGGCGATAACAGCCTCCTGCCCGCCGGTCTCATGCTGCACCGGCATGGTGACCTGACCGTGAATCCGCCTCATGATCTGCTCAATGAGGTTTTTTTCATTGCCCGTAAAGGGCTTTTCCTTTTGAAACACAAAGGAAAGGCTATCGTGCTTCGGCACAAAAACCCGAACACAATCCGGACTCACCTCGACAACCGGGTGCGATACCCTGATCTCATCGGTAAAGGGTCCGATGAGATCAATGCCGTTGACGAGCGGCCTGATATAAAGATTAAACACCTGACGGAAAATCGAGATATCCTCTTCCACCATTGTGCATGTATCCATACGTTTCTCCTCGTCTTGTCTTTCAGGAAACAGGCCTGCCGCCTGATCCTGCTGCTTCGGTCTGGCGACAGGAAATGTTTATACTTACAGGTTACTCCTGCGCATACCGTGCAGCAATGACGGGAATAGAAACCATGTTCCCAAAAATGAAAGGGTGGACAGGCCGGCAGAAAGCGGATGTTCCGGCAGTAAAGGGGGTGGCGTGTGACGGTCATCCGACCGTGTTGACAGCGCAGGATCAGTGCATGGTTGTTTCACGCACCTTGCTGACATTGCGTGACGGCGGTTCGCCAAAGAGCCGCTTGTATTCCCGGTTGAACTGCGTCGGGCTTTCATAGCCGACAGCCAGGCAGGCGTTGGCAGCATACTCGTTTTCGACCAGCATCAGGCGCTGTGCCTCGTACAGCCGCAGGCGTTTCTGGTACTGCAGCGGGCTTAATGTCGTGACTTCCTTGAAATGGCGGTGGAAAGTCGATGTGGCCATATTGACCTTTTTTGCCAGCTCGTCCACCTGCAGGGGTTCCCTGTAGTTATCCTTGAGCCAGGTGATTGCCTGTGAAATCTGGTTGCTCTGGCTGCCCAGCGTATTCACCTGCCGCAAAAAGCCTCCCTGCGGCCCGATCAGCATGCGGTAATGGATTTCACGGATGATCATGGGTGCCAGAACAGGTACCTGTTCCGGCTTGTCCAAAAGTTCCAGGAGGCGCAGGAATGCATCCAGCACATCGGCATCCACGGATGCGATGGAAACATTCTTTTCTGTTTCAGGCAGACTTCTTGCCGGAGGGGGAATTTCCGCAGCAAGCTGGGTGGCCAGCTGCTTGTTGACGGCCAGCGCCATGACAAGAAAAGGCTTTTCCTGCGAGGCATCATAGACATAGTTGGTGCTCGGGAGGTCCAGGCTGTTGACCAGGCTCTGCCCTTCGCCGTAATCATAGCTCCTGTTGCCGACAACGGTGCGCTTGCGCCCCTGAAGCAGTACGGAAATGGTCGGACAGCCTGTAAGATGGGGAATTTACCTGCAGAAAAATTTCCTCGCGGCGCCTCTCCTGACAGCATGAGAAAACACCTGAAAAAAATAATGCTGGTTTTACTGCTGCTTGCAGCAAGCGCGCTTTTGGGCGCCTGCGCCTTTTTCAACCAGACCAAATTCGGTAAACACCCGGAGGGAAAGGATCTCGACCTTATCCGGCAGTCGCCCCATTATGTTGACGGGGAATTCAGGAACCTCACTCCCACCCCGATGTTTACAGATGGCAGCACCGTCTTTTCCGCCCTTCTGAAAAGTCTCTTCACCGTCAAGCAAAACCCGGAACCGAAAAATGCCGTGCCTTCCATTAAGACCGACCTGCGTGCCCTTGACCGGGAAAAGGACCTGGTTGTCTGGCTGGGACATTCTTCCTACTATGTCCAGATGGGCGGCAGGCGCATCCTGATCGACCCGGTATTTTCACCCTATGCCAGCCCGTTTTCCTTTATCAACCGGGCTTTCGAGGGAACCAATGTCTATTCGGCAGAGGATATGCCCGATATCGACTATCTCCTGATCTCGCATGACCACTGGGACCACCTGGATTATCCTACCGTCATGGCGCTGGAGCCGCGCGTTGCCCGGGTTATCTGCGGGCTGGGTGTCGGCACCCATCTTCGCTACTGGGGCTATCCTGCGGCCAAAGTTACCGAGGCCGACTGGTTTGCCGAACTGGATGTTGAGGATGGACTGCGCATCCATGTCCTTCCCGCCCGTCATTTTTCGGGACGCGGGCTGGTTCGCAACAAGACGCTCTGGGTCGGGTTTGCCATCGAGACAGCCCGCCGCCGTATTTTCTTCAGCGGCGATACAGGCTACGGGCCGCATTTTGCCCGGATTGCCGATATGTTTGACGGCTTTGACCTGGTTATCCTTGAAAACGGCCAGTACAATTCGCGCTGGGCCTATATCCACATGATGCCCGAAGAAGCGGCGCAGGCGGCAGTCGAACTGCGCGCCCGCTCCCTGCTCCCGGCCCACTCAGGCAAATTCTCCATCTCGAACCACGCATGGAATGATCCCTTCATCCGCATAGCCGAAGCCAGCAGGGACAAGCCCTACCGTCTTCTGACGCCGGTCATCGGCGACCCTGTTGATTTCGATGACGAGGAGCGCCGTTACCCCTACTGGTGGGAAAACATGGAGTAACCGGGCCGCATCAGCGCATGACGGCATCCCGGAAAAACCGGTAGAAACCCTCCAGTTCATCAAAAGCACCCAGCAGGCGTTGCAGCAGCGGGTCAAACTCGAAAAGTTCCCCGACATCTGCACGGTTGTGAGTGAGATAAATATTCTTCCGGTTATACCAGCCTGCTATTTCCTTCACCCCGCCCGTATACCGGTTTCGTTTGTAGATTTCCCCTTCCGGGAGGGCGCCGGTTTCCGAAAGGGCTGAAACCAGGTCAAGGAAAGCCGCTTCGTCCTGGTCGATTTTCAGGCGGTACTGCGCCATTGTCTGCGGCGAGGCGCGAAAAAATCCCATGCCGTAACGATAAAAAGACGGGTTGATTTCAAGGAAAAAGCCAGGGAATTCCGTCTTGTTTCCACCTCTGCGCATGAACGCCAGCCACATCCTGTCACGGTACAGGCTTTTGTCATGCGAAAAGCGCGTATCCCGGTGAATCCGGGATATGGTTCCCTCCAGTCCGCCATCCATGTACTGCATGGGCGGGGTCAGCTCTTTGACGAGTTGCTGAAACGGTTTTAACAGGGAGGCTTCATAAACCGCCCTGTTTGACCGGAACCATTCCCGGCTGTTGTTTCGCGCGTTTTCAGCCAGAAACTGCAGGGATGCAGGAGAAAAAGCAGCAGGCATCATCGCCCCTCCTTACCCGTTCAGCTGCATTCTTGCGCGGGCGATATCACGCAATGGCGATTCGCCAAAGAGCCGCTTGTACTCCCGGTTGAACTGCGTCGGGCTTTCATAGCCGACAGCCAGGCAGGCTGTTGCCGCGTATTCATTCTCAACCAGCATCAGGCGCTGTGCCTCGTACAGCCGCAGGCGTTTCTGGTACTGCAGCGGGCTTAACGTCGTCACCTGCTTGAAATGGCGGTGAAAAGTCGAAAGCGACATGTTCGCCATCCGCGCCAGTCCCTCGACTGACAGGGGCCGGGTGTAATTTTCCCGCAGCCAGGTAATGGCCCCGGCAATCTGGTTGCTGTGGCTGCCCAGCGTATTGAGCATCCGCAGGCTCGGCCCTGTCGGGCCGGTCAAAAGCCGGTAATGAATCTCCCGGACAATCATCGGTGAAAGGACGGGAATCTGCTCCGGTGTTTTCGGGAGTTCCGACAGGCGCAAAAAAGCATCCAGAAGCGCCGCATCCATATCGGCAACCGCCATGCTCTTGCGGGAATCATTCAGTTGTCTCGGGCTGGACGGTATTTCTGACGATAACTGCGTAATCAGCTGCCTGTCCAGCTTGAGCGAAATGCCCAGAAAGGGCTCTTCTTCCGAGGCGGATGAAATGTAGCCCATGGAGGGCATGTCGATACCCGCCACCAGGTAGTTGAGTTTCCTGTAGCGGCACTCCTCCAGCCCCATCACCGCCACCTTGCTGCCCTGGATGATGACACCAACGGCAGGCTCGACAATACTGCACTCACTTCGGGCTGTTTCGTGCCGGCGATGAAAAGTGAAGCCTTCAATGCCCGTCGGATAATCCTCGGCATCAGGCAAAAAATACAGGATGTTTTCCTTGATCTGCTCGTTTTTGGCTGCCAGATCAGCATGAATGTTTTCAGGCATGCGCTTGTCCTTGTTCACATCGATACGGATGCCTTTCTTTTTACCAGAAATAATCCCTCTCGTGGCAGATATGACATAAACAGGCAAGAATTTGAGGCAATCGTATCTGTTTCCGCGCTTCTCCAGACAATATAGTGACAGACATACCACTGTCGCCAGGCAAAGCAGACTGTTTTCCGATTATCTTTGCCATGACAGATTTGGAATATCCGAAACCAACCAGACAAAAGAGGTTCAGCATGAAAACAACAGGATACGCGGCCCATTCTCCCGACTCCCCTCTCGTTTCCTACTCCTTTGAGCGGCGCGCCCTGCGCCCGAATGACATCGCCATGGAAATCCTGTATTGCGGCGTCTGCCATTCTGATCTGCACATGGCCAGAAACGACTGGAACTGGACCACCTACCCGATCGTTCCGGGGCATGAAATTGTCGGCCGCGTGATTGCCACCGGCAGTGATGCCAAAAAATACAAGGTGGGCGACGCCGTGGCTGTGGGCTGCATGGTGGACAGCTGCATGGAGTGCGACCAGTGCCACAAGGGCGAGGAACAGTTCTGCCGGGAAGGCATGGTCGGCACCTACAGCGCGCCGGACCGGATCACCGGCGAGATGACCCACGGCGGCTACTCCAAACATCTCGTGGTGCGCGAGGACTTCGCCGTGCGCGTACCGGACAGCCTGGACATTGCGCGTGTTGCTCCCCTGCTTTGCGCCGGCATTACCACTTATTCCCCGCTTCGCACCTGGAATGTCGGGCCGGGCAGCCGTGTCGGCGTTGTCGGCATGGGCGGGCTGGGGCATATGGCCATCAAGCTTGCCGTTGGCATGGGGGCAGATGTCACCGTTCTCTCCCGTTCCCGCGACAAGGAAAAGGATGCCCTTTCGCTGGGTGCCGACCGTTTCCTGATCTCGACAGATGCCCGGGCCATGGCGAAGGCGGAATCCGGCTTCGACCTTATCATCGATACCATCCCCGTCAGGCATGATCTTGACCCCTACACCCCGCTGCTGGACGTGGACGGCACGCTCGTGATCGTCGGACAGCTCGGGCCGATTGATGAAATGACCACCTTCCCCATGATGCTCGGCAGAAGGCGGATCGCCGGTTCTCCTATCGGCGGCATCCGTGAAACACAGGAACTGCTCAATTTCTGCGCCCGGATGAATATCCTGCCCGAATGCGAAATGATCCGGATGGATGAAATCAACGAAGCCTATGACCGAATGGAGCGCTCCGACGTGCGCTACCGCTTTGTCATCGATATGGCATCGCTTTCCACCCCGGCATAACCGGCGTGACATCTCACTGAAAAGGGAGAACAGCATGGAAAAAAGAATCTTGGGAAAAAGTGGCCTTGAAGTCTCGGCCATTGGCCTGGGCTGCATGGGCATGAGTTTCGGCTATGGCCCGCCGGGAGATAAACAGGAAATGATCGGCCTTATCAGGAAGGCAGTCGACATGGGTGTCACCTTCTTCGATACCGCCGAGGTGTACGGCCCGTTCACAAACGAGGAACTGGTTGGCGAAGCGCTCGCGCCGGTACGCGACAAGGTTGTCATTGCCACCAAGTTCGGCTTTTGTCCTGATCCGGATGAAGGCGGCAGGTGGATGAAGGCCGACAGCAGGCCCGAACATATCCGGGAAGTGGCCGAAGCCTCACTCAAGCGCCTGAAAACCGATGTGATTGATCTCTTCTACCAGCACCGGGTTGATCCCGGTGTGCCGATAGAAGATGTCGCCGGCACCGTGAAAGACCTGATCAAAGAAGGCAAGGTCAGGTATTTCGGCCTGTCTGAAGCCGGAGTGCAGAACATACGCCGGGCGCACGCCGAGCAGCCGGTTGCCGCGCTGCAAAGCGAATATTCCCTCTTCTGGCGCGAGCCGGAAGGCGAAATCATCCCCGTGCTGGAAGAACTCGGCATCGGCTTTGTTCCCTTCAGTCCGCTTGGCAAAGGTTTCCTGACAGGACAGTTCAATGCCGGCTCAACCTTTGACAGCACGGATTTCAGGAGCGTCCTTCCCCGGTTTACCCCGGAAGCGCTGAAGGCCAACCAGGCACTGGTTGATCTCGTCAATACCATGGCAAAACGCAGGAACGCCACCCCCGCGCAGATCGCGCTGGCATGGCTTTTGGCGCAAAAACCCTGGATTTCCCCGATCCCCGGCACAACAAAGCTTCACCGGCTGGAAGAAAACCTGGGCGCCGCCAATGTCAGGCTCTCTGCTGACGACCTTGCTGAAATGGATCGTGTCTCTTCGCAGATCACACTGGTTGGCGAGCGTTATCCGGAAAAGATCATGAAGATGATTGATCGTTGACATGATCCGGGCGCATTTCAATAACTGAACAGGAGATATGGCATGAAAAAAATGTTCCTTGCACTCTTTCTGGGAGGACTGTCCATCGTACCCATGACATCCGGAGCCGCTGACAGGACACCCAAAAAAGTGCTGATCGTCTACTTTTCCCTGACGGGCAATACGGACACCATTGCGCAGGCGTTACAGAAAAAGACGGGCGCTGACCTTTTCAGGATTGAAACAGTCAATCCCTATCCGGCGGCATACTCAGGCGTGACAGAAATCGCCAAAAAGGAACTGGAAACGGGCAACCTTCCTGCCCTGAAGGCGCTGCCTTCCAATCTGGACGCTTACGACCTCATCCTCGTCGGCAGCCCGGTCTGGTGGTACACCGTTTCCACGCCGGTCATGAGCATGCTCCAACAGGTTGATTTCCAGGGAAAAAAGGTAGCGGCCTTCTCCACCCATGGTGGCGGGCCGGGCAACTTTTTCTCGGACTTCAAGAAGCAGGCCAAAAACGCCGTTGTTCTTGAGGGATACGAGGTATACAAGCCCAAAAACAAGAGTGACATCCAGATCAGTGAATCGCTCGATGCCTGGCTTCGAAACGTGATGAAATAGCAATTGCCGGAGCCTCTGCCCGCCTGTCAGCGAAAAGCCGGCAGGCGGGCTTTTCGCTGTTTCTGACGCAATCTGTTACGCCCGGCTTTTCCGCATTACCAGATCAGTCATTTCCTTCCAGAACCAGACATTGACCCTGTCCGAACCCTGTTTTGCCGCCAGCGGCATGGCACGGGCGACCACCCCTGCCGGGATATCCGGAAAAAGACAAACAAGTTGCCGGGAACGGCAAAAGGCATGCCACAAGGTTGAGATATCGCATATCCGCCACCGCCAGAATCCCTATACTCGGCCGAAGACCTCGCATGACACCGCTTCCGGATTCCCTTTCATTGCGCCCGTTGTCTGGCTGCTCCATTTTTGCCTGGCGACAAAAGGGTTCGTGAAGCGCCACCCAAACTGCTTGCGCATACGGAGAACGGATATGAAAAACATGAAAATCGGCGCCCGGCTGACCCTGGGTTTTCTCGTCGTCACTGCCCTCCTCGTCGGTATGGCTGTAGCGGGAGTTTATTCCCTGCGCTCCATGAACAAGGGCATCCAGGAGATGATGACGCAATCCATCAATGTAGAGCGCCACGCACGGGAATGGGCACGATCCGCCGCTTCGCAGGGCGCCACGGTATGCGCGCTTTCCTATTCGACCGAACCTGAAATGCTGAAGCGGTTTGTCACCCAGTTTCTCGACTACCGGCAGGTCATCAATAACGAAATGAAATACATCTATGACGCGCCGATGACCAAGGAAGAAGAGCAGATGCTCAAGGATATCGAGACCAGGCGCAATACCTTTCGCGAAGTCGGGGTTGTCCTGTTCAGGATGAAAAACGTTACCCCGACAGGCGAGCTGCTTGGGAATCACCCTCCTTTTGCCGAAGTGAGCGAGCATCTCCTGACAAAAGTCGTTCCGGCCAGGGATGCCTATGTCAGGGCCGTTGACGCTTTCCGGGATTACAAGATCAAGAATTCCGAAGAACAGGAAGCCATCATGCATACGGAATACAGGCAGGCGCTGACAACCATGATCGTCATTGCGGTTGTGGCCGCAGTGGTTGCGCTTTTCCTGGCCTGGCGCCTGACAGCCGGCATTACCCGGCCGCTGAACGAAGCCGTGAAGGTGGCAGAAACGGTGGCATCCGGTGATCTGACCAGCAGGATCGACGTTACCGGCAAGGACGAAACCGGTCAGCTCATGCAGGCGCTCAAAAACATGAATGACTGCCTTTTCGAAGCCATCTCGCAGGTTCGGCAGAGCGCGGACACCATTGCAACAGCCTCATCCGAAATCGCCTCGGGCAACCAGGATCTGTCTGCCAGGACAGAAGAACAAGCCAGCTCGCTTGAGCAAACCGCCTCCAGCATGGAAGAGATCACCACCACCGTACGGCAGAACGGTGACAATGCAAGGCAGGCCAACCAGCTTGCTTCCCAGGCAGCCGATGTGGCAACCCGTGGCGGTGAGGCAGCAGGCCAGGTTGCTAACACCATGAGCGATATCGCCGATGCGTCCAACAAGATCGTTGACATCATCAGCGTGATTGACGGCATTGCATTCCAGACCAACATCCTGGCACTGAATGCGGCGGTGGAAGCCGCCCGTGCAGGCGAACAGGGGCGAGGTTTTGCCGTGGTGGCTACCGAGGTGCGAAGCCTTGCGCAAAGAAGTGCGACAGCGGCCCGCGAGATCAAGGACCTGATCGACGATTCGGTCAGCAAAGTCTCGACCGGTACCGAACTGGTGAACAATGCCGTGGCAACCATGCTGGAGATCGGCGAAAGCATCAACCGCGTGAACGACATCATGAATGAAATCACGATGGCGACGCAGGAACAGGTGCAGGGTATTGAACAGGTCAACCAGGCAGTGGGAGAAATGGATACCACGGCACAGCAGAATGCGGCGCTCGTCGAGGAAGCGGCGGCAGCCGCAGAGAGCCTGCAGGATCAGGCCCGGACACTTGTGGGGGTTGTCAACCTGTTCAATCTGGGCACAGGGCGCATGCATACTGACACCCCTCCCCCCCGCAAAAAAGAGGCATTATCCAGGCCGGGAAAAGCGGTAAAATCCGCAAAACGCCTGAACCCGCCAGGCAAAACAGAATCATCGTCAGATGCCATTCCCCAGGGTTCGCCGGATGACACGGAAAACTGGGAAGAATTCTGATACCCTTGCGGCAGGACAAGGCCGCCAGCGATGTCACTGGCGGCCTTTTTTCGGCACATCACACCCCAAAACTCTCGATAAACAACATCAAATAACGATTTCAGTATACTGTTTTAAAATGGTTTTTGGTGCAGGGTTCCTTGCGTTCTATTTCCTTTTTGATGAATAGGGCGAAAAACCCCCCTTTGTTTGGCGCTTATAAAAAACGGTTATCCCGTTAGGATAAACAATAAGAAACAGTAACTGACATCAGGGCAATACCATGAGCATAAATCCACTGACCAAAGACATCCAGTTTGGCGTTGCGTCCCCGGCTTACCAGAGCCGGAGTGCCGGAACCGATTTCGAGGACATCATCCTCCAGATCAAGTCGGAACTGGAAGCGGCCCAAATGGCGTATACACAAAATCTTCTGTCATCCGCCAGCCAGTCGTCAAAAAGAAAATATCCCACAACGGAAGAAGCGGATCTTCTGCCTCTTTCCTCTCTGTTCAAGATGGATGATACGGAATTTTCACTGCTGGACGAGCTGTTGATGACAGCGCTTGAGGAGACCCGGCTGGCTGCCCGGCAAGAGAGGACGGGAACGGGAGAGGACAGCATCGAGTCGCAGGTAAGCGACCGTTACAAGATGGACATTTCCAAACTGGGTAAAGTACTCAGGCACATGGGCCAGACGTGACAGGACAATAGTTGGTAACACATCATGAAACGCCGTCTCCCGTCAGAAAAGAACGGCGTGACCTTTGCTTTTCCTGTCCATCAGGAAAAGGAATCGGGTTGCGCTGTTTTTGAAAAAATCATGGAAGGACAGCCGCTCAGGCTGCCTCCCGGCCGATTGATGCCCCCGGGTTTTTCGCCGCAAAAAAAACCGGCGCGCAGGGATGATGCCAGTGCGGCAGCATCGCCACGGTTCAAAACAGACCTGGCTGAAGCCGACAGGCTGGTACAGCGCGCACTGGATGCCGCCAGGCGGGCAGCCATGGAAAGCCTCAACAAAAGCTGAATACGCTTTTCAGGCTGTGGTATCAATACTCCGGATATAAAGATCATCCCTGCCAAAGCGAAAAACCGTATCCAGGCTCCCTACGTCCGGAATACTGTCGTAGCCGGCATCAAGCAGGCGGTTGACGGCATCCAGCACAGAGATTGCCACGCTGTATCGCTGTTTTTCCTCGTCAGTTGAGGGAGCAAGGGAATATTCGCCGTTAAAAATCCAGGAAAGCGCTTCAGGGAAACCGGCAATATTCCCCTCATCTGTGCGGTACAGGCTGGAAAAATCCAGTTCCTCGCCTGTCTGGCTCCTGACAATACCGGCAGCCCGGTACTTGAGATCAATAAGGCTGGCCCGGTTTTCCGCTTCCTCAAACGATCCGGCAGAGCGCGCATAATTCGAATGAATGTAAAAAGCACGGTCATGGAGGTTCTTTGTCACCGTTTCTGAGGGAGCCTTGCCGGTCAGGCTGACCTTGTTTGCCGTATTCATTTCCTTTTCCAGCGCGGCAGCCTGATCCGGGTCTTTCAGCCCGCTGACCCGGATCAGGTTGTCCGGGCCAATGGACAGTTCCACGGTTTCATCTTCGCGCAACTCAATGCCAAGCCTGGACATGCTGGAAGCCAGCTTGCCCTTGAGACTGTCTTCATAATCCTCCAGGCTCCCGGGTACCGTACCCGTGTTTTCCCCGCGCATGAGCGCTTCCAGAAGGCTGCCTGCCCTTGGCTTCAGCGACTGGTTGGCGTGGTGGTCATAAACAACGGCATCCGACTTCGGAATGGCCGGTCTTTCCTTCATTTCTGTATTAAGCCCGGGAAAGGTTGAATACAGGTTATTGATTTTCATGTTGATTCCTGCCAGTAAATGCTCCTGTACCCTTTTATTACGGCATATCCTGGCTTAACTTGAAAATGATCCGGCGCACCCCTGTCCCTGTCACGTATCGCCTGGCGCAGGCTGTGCGCTTTTTTCCATGAAGCGGTGAATGCGCTCATAGTTTTCATCCACCAGCCTGGCCGGTTCAGCGCCGCCAACCAGCACCTTTGGCAAAAGATCCAGGCGCTCGAGAATATCCTTCCCTTCATCCGTTTCGCAGGCGGCCGGTGTCTTGCAGTATGCCCGGAACTTTTCCGCTTCTTTCAGGAGCTCTTCCGGCCGGTGGCTCATCCATAGCGAATTGTTGCCAAGGCCGTCTCCCCCGGCCAGGAGATCGTCAGCCAGAACGATTACCCTGTCGATAATCGCGCACATCCTGTCCAGGTAAACCTGGCCTTTGGCCCTGTCTTTCTGGTATTCCGCGTAAAGTGTGGAAAAATCACGCCCGACTTCCGATCCCAGCTGCATGTACTCGGTGAGTTTTCCCTGCCCCTGCAGGGCATGCATCCTGAAATAGAGGGCTTTTTCCTTCCTGAAGTTCAGCTCTTCTTCTGTGCATGCCGCCTGCGCCATGGCTGGCAGACCGAACGCCATCATCAGGCAAAAAAGGAGTCGTTTTTTCATGGCCGGTTCCTGTTCCTGTTATCGGTATGACAATCACTTTTCTTACCATACCATTATCGGATGTCGATACGCTAGTGTCCGGCGCTGGTATCAATCTTCGAGCCCGGCCTGGGCACAAGACAAACGGCAAAAGCCGCAATAAACATGAGAACGCTGATCGTCATCATGATCTCATTGGTTGCAAGCATGATACTCTGGGAGGTGACTGAATTATTTAAAAGCGCTCGCCCCATTTCCTGTGACATGCCCGATTCGGCCAGTTGGCGGAAATATTCGTTGGCGGGATCCAGTAATCCGGACAGTTCGGCATGCAGATAATTGGCTTTGTCTTCCCATTTCGTGGTGACGATTGAAGTCGCGATAGCGCCTGCCAGCGTACGCACGAAACTCATGAGTCCCGCTGCCGATGCGGTTTCATTTTCATCGACGCTTGCCAGCGCCAGCCCGGTCAGCGGGACAAAGAAGAAAGGCATCCCCATACCCAGAAACATGATCGGGACAACAATCCACCAGTAACTCACATCCGTATTGTAAAAAGAGCGGGAAAAAGCAATGATGGCCATCCAGGTCACACCCAGAAAAACCAGCTTGCGCGGGTCAACGCGCCTCGAAAGCATGCCCACTATGGGGACTATCATGAAAGAAGCCACCCCACCCCAAGCCGTGGTTTTGCCGGACCAGGTGGGGGTATATCCCATATAGTTCTGCAACCAGAGCGGTGTCATCACATTCTGACCAAAGTGACAGCCAAAAGCCAGCGCTATCGTGAAAAGACAGGCGGAATACCCTCGATGGCGAAATACCCGAAGGTTGACGATGGGATGTTCCTCATTCAACTCCCATATCAGGAACGCACAAAAACCGATGGCTGCGATAATCGCCAGTGCCACGATGTAATTGGAAGAAAACCAGTCCAGATCCTTGCCTTCATCAAGCATCAGTTGCAGCGCGCCAACCCAGATAATGAGAAGAACCAGGCCCACCACATCAATGGGTGCGCGCTCCGTGTTCCGGGGATAACGTCCCAGCACCTGCCAGACAATCCAGCTGCAGACAATGGCCAGCGGCACATTGATGAGAAAAATCCAGTGCCATGAATAGTTGTCACAAAGCCACCCACCCAACAGCGGGCCCATGACAGGCGCAATCACCGTGGTCATCGCCCACAGGGTGGTTGCCGTCATGGCTTTTTCCCGGGGGAAGATGCGCAAAAGCAGCGTCTGGGTCAGCGGCATCATGGGGCCGCCCGCCAGCCCCTGGAGCACCCGTGCACCAACCAGCAATCCCAGTGAATTGGCCAGGCCGCACATGGCGGAAAAAACGCCGAAGAGGAACATGGCGACCGTAAACGAGCGGACAGAGCCAAAACGCGCCGCCAGCCAGCCGGTAAGGGGAACAATGATCGCTTCTGCCACCGCATAGGAGGTAATCACCCAGGTACCCTGGCTGGTGCTGGCACCCAGCCCGCCGGCAATACTCGTTACCGACACATTGGCAATCGTCATGTCCAAAACCGCAATGAAATTGGCCATGGAAAGCAGGATGGCCATCATCCACAGCTTTTTTCCCTCGAATGGCTTGTCCAGGATTGGCATAAGCTTGATTGCCCTGTCAGATCGCCCGTTATTTCAGGTCGCGTGTATCGACTGTTACCGTCATGGAAAGCCCGACCGACAGCGGATTGGCTTTCAGTTCTTCCGGATCAAGGCGGATACGCACCGGCAGGCGCTGGACCACCTTGATCCAGTTTCCGGTGGCATTCTGCGCCGGGATGATGGCAAATGCCGAGCCGGTTCCCCCGGCAAAGCCTTCAACCGTCCCCTTGTAAATAACCGACTTCCCGTAAAGGTCGGCATAGAGTTCGGCTTTTTGCCCGGAACGGACACGCTCGAGCTGTCCTTCCTTGAAATTGGCATCCACATGCATCTCATGAACCGGAACAACAGAAAGCAGTACGGCACCGGCTTCCACGCGTTGCCCGACCTGCACCGTGCGCTTCGCAATCACTCCATCCACGGGAGCCCGTACCGTTGTGCGTCCCAGGTCAACCTCGGCCTGATCCACCCGGGCTTTTGCCTGCTCGATGGCCGCCTTTGCCGCCTCGATGGTCGCCTTGCCGGAAGAATAGGCATTCTGCGCCCTTGTCAGTTCATCCCCGGAAACCGACCCGTCACTCACGAGGGCGCGGCGGCGCTTCAAATCAATCTTTGCCCGGGCGTAGTCTGATTCGGCAACCGCCAGCTGGGCCACGGCATGTTCCCTGTCAGCCCTGGCCTGCGCCAGCGCCAGCCTCGCATCCACATCATCAATGACCACCAGGATATCTCCCGCCTTCACACTCTGGGTATCCACTACCCTCACCTCCTGGACCGTTCCGCCGGTGGAAGGGGTGACCTGCGCCACTTCGACCGCCGTGTACGCATTATCCGTCTCGACAAAATACGATCCCCAGAAAAACCAGTAGATGCCCCAGGCAATGGCACAGGCAGCGACAACGCAGCCCAGCAGCATGAACCCTTTTTTGCGGCGCACATCAGCCGGTTTTTCAAATTTTGCAGGTTTGTCTGATGGTTGTGTCATTCTTGCATCCTTCATTCCTTGTTTTCTGCCGGCACGGTATACCCCCCGCCCAGCGCCTTGATCAGGGCAACATCCAGCGTGAACGAGCGTGAGAGCAGATCGCTTTGCGCGCGCATGTTCGTCAGGAGCGTTTCTTCCGCCGCCAGCACTTCGATGTAATTGGAAAGCCCGCCGTTATAGCGGTTGTTCACGATACGGTGCGCTTCCCGCGCCGCATCCACTGCCTCGTTGATCTTGACAATCTGCCTGCCGAGCGCCTGCTGGCTGGCGGCGGCATCCGCCACCTGCTGCAGGGCCTCCGTTACCGTCAGGTTGTAATTGCCAATGGCCTCTTCCAGTTCGGCCTGCGCCACAAAGAGCTGTGAGCGCAGGCGGCCGCCATTGAAAATCGGCAGCGAGATGGCCGGGCCGGCTGCACCGAAATCCGAACCCGAGCTGACCAGGTGATTGAGTCCCAGCGACTGAAAGCCGATAAATGCCGTGAGATTGACGTTGGGATAAAACTCGGCCTTTCGCTGCTCAATCGTGCTCGCTGATGATTCCACCCGCTTTCTGGCTGCCACGATATCAGGCCTGCGCCCCAAAAGCGCAAGCTGCATCTCTTCAGGTATGCCGAATCCCTTCACCTTCAGGCTCGGACGTGTGATGGAAAGCCCCCTGTCCGGCCCGGCGCCGATCAGGGCCGCCAGCCGGTTTCTTTGCAGGGAAATCATTTCCTCCAGTTCCAGCAGTTCTTCTTCCGCCGCTGCCAGGCGGGCTTCTTCCTGCCTGACACTTGCCATTGTTTCCATGCCTTCTTTGAAGCGGTTCCTGAAAAGCGTGAGATTTTTCGATCGCACAGCCACCGCAGCGGATACCGTGTCGTGCGCGGCAAACAGGCGGGCCAGTTCACCATACTCCGATGCAATCGATGTCGTCAGCACCAGTTCGGCCTCGGCCCTTTCCGCCTCGGCGGCCTCGGCTGCCGATGTGGCAGCGGCATAAGCGGCCCGGTTTTTACCCCAGAAATCGATTTCCCAGCTGAAATCCAGGGTTGCCTGGCCATAATCGCGCCACCCGCGCTTGGCATTCCGCCCCATGATGTGTTTGTAGCTCTGCTTTTCCATCGAGACGGAGGCATTGGCATCCACATCCGGATAAAGCGCTGACTCTGCCAGCCCGGCCATGGCAACCGCCCGGCGAAGCCGCGCTTCGGCAATCGTCATGTTCGGGGAACCGGCCAGCCCTTCCTCAATCAGGGTTGCCAGCTGGGGGTCGCCATACGCCTCCCACCATTGATCTTCAGGCCAGCCGGGTTGTGTTCCTTTCAGGGTTTGATCCCCCTGGTATGCTTCGACCGGCTTCATTTCGGCATGGCTTTCCAGTTCCGGCATCCAGGCGCAACCCGCAAGAAAACCGGCGATCAGCGCCACCAGGGAATGCCGCAATAAACGGTGTCCCGGGCGAAGACATAAAAAAAGATTTGTTTCTGCCATGTTTTTTTATAAAATTGGACTGTACTGTACGGTACAATAATACCTCAAATAACATACAGTCAAGTATGTTTTCATCCAGTTTTCGGGCAGATATGACCAGCAAAACGCGAAGCAGAAAAAGACAGGCCATCCTGGACACGGCGGTACAGGTCTTCAGGGAAATGGGCTTTCACAACGCGTCCATGAACATCATTGCGGCGCGCGTGGGCGGCTCAAAATCCACGCTGTATAACCACTTTCCCTCAAAGGAAGCGATATTTCTGGAAATCGTCCGCAATATTGCCCAGATCCAGACGCTTGAAATGAGCCCGATGATTGATCCCAACATGACCGTACTCACGGAAGATACCCGCAGCCGTGTCCATGCGCTTTTCCAGGCCCTGCAGGAGCCGCCCGGCGATGTCCGGACCACCCTGCTCTTTTACGGTGAAAATTTCATCAGCTTTCTCTATACGCCGGAAATCCTGGCTATCCGCCGCCTGCTTTTTGCCGAGTCCCGGCAGTCGGAAATCGGCAGGGTTTATTATGAAAACGGGCCGAAAAGATCCCTGATGCGGCTTGCCGCCTATCTTGAAAATGCCATGGCAGCCGGTCAGCTGAAAAAGGCGGATACACTCGTTGCGGCAGCCCAGTTTCGCAGCCTCCTGGAAGCGGAGTGCCACGAGTATTATCTGCTGGATGTAGAAAACCCGCTTCCCGCCGGGCGCATCAGGCAAATGGTTGAAGCGGCCGTTGATGTTTTCATGGCTGCTTACGGGAAATGATTTCCCTTATTTGAGCCTGAGACGGTAAGCCAGCCAGCCCGGTATTTCCCGCAGCAGCGAATAAACCTCCCGCCATTCCCGGTAATCCGCATGGGCCGTCCCGACCTTTTCCACGCCCTCCGATTCCAGCGCGATCCGGCAGCGCGGCAGATGAAAATACTGGCTGATGGCAATGACACTCGTCAACCCGCGCGCCTTCAGGTACGCCGCCGTGAAAACCGCGGTCCGGCGGGTATCCACACCGGAAGTATCCACGATAATATCTTTGGCCGGCACCCCCTGCCTGACCAGGTAGTCCCGCATGGCTGGCGCTTCTTCCCTTTGGTTTTTCCCTTTTCCGCCGCTGGCAATGATGAGCGGGATCACGCCTTTTTTGTACAGTTCGGCAGCCTTGTCCAGACGCGACGCCAGACGCGGTGATGGCGTGCCGTCCGCATAGACATGGTTGCCCAGGACCACACCGGCATCCGCCCTGAAAATACGGTCATTGAACCCCGCATGGGCAATCATGCCGACAGCAGCCGCAACCACGGCAAACAACGCAATGACAACGGCCAGGGCTATTCTGGTTTTACCTCGGTTCATAGACAGGCTGGGGGTTGATGCAGGTCTCTGCAGGAATGCCGGGACAGGAGTAGAATTATAAACAGGAAAGTCACTTTCGAACCGGATTCAGCCGGGCAGACAGTATGTCCGGATGATTTTCCGGACGGAAGATGAAACCAGGAATAAAAGCGTAAGCAATAAAGGAAAGTATCATGCGCAAGTATCATTTACCCCTGTTAATTCTTCTTTTCGGCATTTCTTTTGCCACCATCAATACGTTTACTTCCATGTAAGCCGCACACCGCTGTTTACATCAGGCAGCAACAAGGAAGAACAAGCCTGTCAGGACATCCCTGGCAGGCTTTTTGCATTCCTGCCCGGCAAACGCATTCCCTGCGCCGTTCATGTATATTCTGCTATGGTAGCGTTTTACCGGATCAGGGACAGTCATGCCATGAAAGAGAACTATCCCTGCAACAACCTGAAAGGAAAATGTATGCCCCATTCATTCCGTGCCTTTTTTTTCGCTATCGCAGCCCTGTTCTTTTCCATCTGCGCCCCTTCCGCTTTTGCTGCCGGCTATGACAAACTGCAGGAGCCCTATCCCGGCCTGATGGCAGAAGCCGAGGAAATGGCTACCCTGGACGCTATCATGCCCGTCCGCATTTTCAACCTGGCATCCCGCTTTGCCGAAGCCCCGGACCCGGAACTGACGGCAAAACTGGTCGACAAGGAACTGACTCGTTCAACCGATAAACGGGGATTTGTGCGCCGTGTCGGCTATACGGCACTTCGCTTCATGAAGCGCAAGGATTTCAAGGGCACCAACGTTTCCCAGGTCATTATGCGCGGCCTGGATGACCCGGTGGAATGGGTGCGTTATGACGCGGTCTGGGCTGGTGAGGCTGTCGGGCTGGACACACCGGCTTTCCGGAAAAAGCTGGCGGAAATGGCAAAAGGACTCGACCCGTCAGAATACGAATCCATTCCGGCATCCGACGCCAAAAAGCAGCGCCAGCGCCGCGCCGGGCGCTTGCTCAAAAAGCTTGAAACGGGGAAGAAAAAGTAATATCACTGTCCTTGCTGTGCATCCTGCGATCAGATGCACAGCAAGGACAGGGCGCAGTCAGGTTTCGATCAGTTCGATCCGGTAGCCATCCGGGTCTTCCAGGAATGCAATCACCGTGGTGCCGCCTTTCACGGGACCCGGCTCCCGGGTGATGGTGCCGCCCTTTTCCCGGATGCGGTCACACAGGGCATAAATATCTTCCGTGCCGATAGCGATGTGACCATAGGCGGTTCCCATCTCGTAGCTCGTCACCCCGTAGTTCCAGGTCAGCTCCAGCTCGGCGTGTTCGGGATTGCTGCCATAGCCCAGGTACGCCAGGGTGTACTTGAATTCGGGATTGTCCTTGGTCCTGAGCAGTTTCATGCCCAGCACATTGGTATAAAAGTCGATAGACCGGTCAAGATCACCGACCCGGATCATGGTGTGAAGAAATCGCATGCCAATCCTTTCTTTTTTGTGTTTTCAGCGTTGTTTGCCGGAATCTGTGGTGGTTATCCGGTCCAGTCCTCATCTTCGGTCCAGACGGCTTTTTTGTCTGCCAGCGAGCGCGGCAGATCCAGGATGCGCTGGTTTGACGAGCCGCGAAAGCGAAGCGACAGATTGCGCTGGCCGATCAGAAACGGCCCGTCAATGAGGATGTCGGCAAGTGAAAGCAGTGCCAGCACATCCGGATCGTTTTCCCTGAGAATTTCTTCCAGCGTATAGCCGGTGTAAATGGCGAGGTCCAGCCCCTCCTCCCGGATCATTTTCGCCAGCGGTAAAAGCGGTGCAGCCTGAAGCAGGGGTTCTCCCCCGCTGAAGGTTACGCCGGTCAGGATAGGGTTTTTGCGGATATGGCCGGCCAGTTCGTCAACTGTGCGGGCAACACCCCCTTCTCGCGGTATGGCCTCGGGATTGTGACAGCCAGGGCATGCCCTCGGGCAGCCCTGGAGAAACAGGACAAAACGCAGGCCAGGGCCGTCTGTTATCGAGTCATTTTCTATGCCAGCGACACGAATCGTCTCAGACATTGTGCTTGACACGTTCGGACTCCTCGGCCCGCTTCGCGTTGTTGAAGCGGTCCAGCGTACCGACCAGATAGCCGGTGATACGGCGGATACGTTCAAACTTGGTGCTGCTTTCCTCCTCCTTGCGGCCGCATTTCGGGCATTCACAGTTGATGATGCCGTTGTAGCCGCACACCGGATCGCGGTCAACCGGGTGGTTGACCGAGCCATAGCCCACGCCCGACTCTTTCATGGTGCGCACGATTTTTTCGAATGCCTTGACGTTATTGGAGGCATCGCCATCCAGTTCGACATAGGTAATGTGCCCTGCTGCCGTCAATGCATGGTAAGGCGCCTCGATCTGGATTTTTTCGTAGGCGGAGATGGGGAAGTAAACCGGGACATGAAAGCCGTTGGTATAGTATTCACGATCGGTCACGCCCTCGACCACGCCAAATTTTCTCTTGTCCATCCGGACAAAGCGGCCGGAAAGCCCCTCAGCCGGTGTGGCCAGAAGCGAGAAATTCAGCCCGTGCTCTTTGGTCATTCTTTCGAGGAAATCATTCATGAAGCCGATAATCTCGATCCCCAGGTTGCGTGACTCCGGGGATTCACCGTGATGCTTGCCGGTCAGTGCCACCAGTGTCTCGGCCAGGCCGATAAAGCCGACCGAAAGCGTGCCATGCTTCAAAACCTCGCCGACTTCGTCGTTTGGCTCCAGTTTTTCAGAGCCGATCCAGATGCCCTGCCCCATCAGGAACGGGAAATTGCGGACTTTTTTGGCTGACTGGATTCGGAAACGATCCAGAAGCTGGCGGCAGACCAGCTCCATCTTGCGTTCCAGCTCATCAAAGAACCATTCGATGTTTTTATTGCTGTTCAAGGCAATGCGCGGCAGGTTGATCGAGGTAAAGCTGAGGTTACCGCGACCAAAGGCAATTTCGTTATCCGGGTCAAAGGAGTTGCCCATGACGCGCGTGCGGCACCCCATGTAGACCGCTTCCGTTTCCGGGCGGCCTTCGCGGTAATAATGCAGGTTGAACGGCGCATCCAGGAAAGCAAAATTCGGGAAAAGCCGTTTTGCGCTGACACGGCAGGCCAGCTGGAAAAGATCATAATTCGGATCAACCGGGTTGTAGTTGACCCCCTCTTTCACCTTGAAGATATTGATCGGGAAAATGGCGGTTTCGCCGTTGCCCAGGCCCGACTCGGTTGCCAGAAGGATATTGCGGATAACCATGCGGCCTTCCGGACTGGTATCCGTGCCGTAATTGATACTGGAAAAGGGCGTCTGCGCACCGGCACGGCTGTGCATGGTGTTCAGGTTGTGCACCAGCGCTTCCATGGCCTGGCGGACATCCCGGTCTGTCTCGCTCTCGGCGTTTTCCTGCGCAAAAGCCTGGACAGCCGACAAAAGCGCCGGGTCTTTCACCATGGGCAAAAAGGCTTCCATTTCCTTCAGCCTGAAGGCTTCCGTCATGGACAGGCTCGGGAAAACCCCGAATTCGTTTTCAAGCGCCTCGTACCTGGCCTTGATATCGTCTTTTGAGACATCAAGCGATTTTGTCAGCAGCTTCAATGCCTTGACGAAATTGGAGACGTAATTCTTCTTGTAGGATTTTTCCACGCCCAGCGCCAGGCCATAATCAAAGTTCGGAATGCTCTGGCCGCCGTGCTGGTCATTCTGGTTGGACTGGATGGCAATGCAGGCCAGCGCCGCGTAACTCTGGATGCTGTTGGGTTCCCTGAGATTGCCGTGGCCGGTTGAAAAGCCGCCTTCAAACAGTTTCTTGATATCGATCTGGCAGCAGGTCGTGGTCAGGGTATAAAAATCAAAATCATGGATATGGATGTCCCCTTCCGAATGGGCCTTGGCCTGCTGGTTGGAGAGGACAAAATTCTCATAATAGTTCTTGGCGCCTTCCGAGCCGTACTTGAGCATGACGCCCATGGCCGTGTCGCCGTCAATATTCGCATTATCGCGCTTGATATCAGAGAGGTTGGCTTCCTTGTGGGTCAATTCGTCGAAAATACGCATCAGGCTGGAGTTTCTTGCCCGGATACGGCTGCGTTCGGAACGGTACAGGATGTATTTTTTGGCAACATAGGCATAGCCGTTGTCCATCAGGACGGTTTCCACCGTATCCTGGATATCCTCAATGCTGGGAGATGCGTCATTGAACAGGGCGCTCAGCTTTTTTTCCACACCTTTTGCCAGTCGCATGCTTTCTTCTTTATTACCGCGGTTACATGCGGTCAGTGCTTTATTGATTGCTTCGGCAATTTTCACAATGTCGTATGGCACCATACGGCCATCACGCTTCTGAATGGTCTGGAACATTTTTTCGGGCCTCTTGAAAATATTTTTAGCGATAATTCTGGAATTGAACCCATCAATTATATCCCCCAATCCCAAAACCTTCAGGGCCCATCACATTTCATGCGATCAAGGCCGGAAAACAAGCTCTGGCGCGGGTTTCACAAAACCGGGCTGACGTAAACCCCTTTCGAAAACGGCATAAAATCGTCACCGCCCTTCCCGAAAAAAATCAGCGTTTCTTGATGTAGGTCAATTTGTGCGCGATCCACTCATAGCCATTGACCAGGGCAATCCCGACCAGGACAAAAAAGGCGCCGGTCAGGAAAGTCGATTCAAGCGGCTCATCAAGCAGCCAGACCCCGAAAATAATACTGAAAAGCGGCGTCATGAATGAAAGCACCCCCAGGCGGGAAGCAAGATACTCGTGCAACAGCCAGAACCAGAGCAGGTAACTGAAAAACGAGACAATCACGATCTGGTAAAAAAGACTACCCCACAATAAAGGCGTGGAAATGAACGCCTGCTGCCCCAGGCAGAGCGTTGCCGCCGACAGCAGCACGAAGGCGCCGACAAGCTGGTACAGGATCGTCTGCGTGGTTGATGCCCTGGCAAGGCTGGTTGTGCGGATCACAACGGTTGTTGCTCCCCATGCCGCCCCGGCCAGCAGCCCGAGAAAGTCGCCCCACAGCATGTCCATCGACAATTGCGCGGCATCAGGCGATGCACGGCCGGTAAACGTAATGGCAACGCCTGCAAATGCCAGGACAATACCGGCCCACTGCAGCCGCTGGAGCCTTTCCTCCCGCAGGCGCCACTGCAATCCAAGCGCGGCAAAGATCGGCGCCGTATAAAGAAAGACGCCCATGTGGGAAGCCGTTGTATGCCGCAGCCCCTCGCCCGCCAGCAGAAATTCAAGCGCAAAAAGCCCGCCGGCGACCAGCCCCGGCTTCCATGTCCCCTCGCTTAAAACAATACGCTCACCCCGGTAGCGCATCAAAAGCCATATCATCAGCGCGGCAAGGCCCGAGCGGATCGAAATCTGCATGAGCGGTGACATCACATCCGCCACCGACTTCATGGCAACCTGCTGCATACCCCAGATAATGCAGATCACGGTCATCAGGCCGGTTGCCCGGCCATCGATTGGCTTGATGTGAGTCATGGTCAGAATGGCGCTTTTGATACGGGCAGCCTTATGTGCCGGAAACGTCTGTCATGCTGATATTCTGCCCTTTGCCGGGTTTTGTCAAACGGGACAGGAGAAATCGCACAAACAAGATTAAATCAGCGCCTCAACACATTGTTTTAAAACAAAATCAAACTGGAGCCCAATCGCGATTCCCGCTGTCTTTTGCATCGGGGTTTATCCGGACGCAGCCTGTGCGATAATAAAATGCACATTTACACTCAACCCTGGGGGTGATATGTATTTCGAGGCACATGACGATACCGGAAAAATGGCTGCCGCCAAGCTGGCTACCCTTCTTTCCGATGACATTAAGGTTTCCCCGCTGGTGCTTGACGGCAAAAATGCCGCTGAAAAAACGGACTTTATCCGGAAATTCACCCGTTTTCTTGACGAACAGAAAGCCGGATTCAAATGCGTTTACATTGATGCCAGCGAATCAGAAGGCAACCGGATTGCCATGATGAGCTTTCTTGCCGACCTGGCCCAAAACCTGCCTGAAAAAGACAGGGAAGCATTCTACCGGGCGGCAGAATGCCTGATGCGGCTGGTTTCCGAAGAAAAGGAACTGCTGAATAATTATCTTCGCCGCAAAAGCCTCAACTCGCTGGTCAAGGCCGTATCCGATGCGAAAATGGAAGCCCTGCTCAAAAAGCACCTGGAAGCCCAGCGCAATATCCGCATCATCCGGGACATCCTGGAAAAATACACGGCAGACACCCCGGTTCTTGTTTTTATCGATGGCCTGGATATCTGCACCGCCGATTTTGTTGTCAAGATCCTGATTGCCATTGATATCGTCTTCAGGGTCAACAACATGCAGTTTGTGCTGCTTGCCGACATGGGACACCTGTCCGGCTCCGTTTCCTCCTTTTATGGCGCATCGGTCAATCCGGCGGCCTACCTGGAAAGAATGACGGGATTTTGCCTCAAGTTCGGCCCGTCTGTCAGCAAGGAAGACGACCTTCTGGCCAGGCAGTCCTGAGCATGCCTGCCCGTCAATAAAAAAGCAGGCGGATTGTCAGCGGATTCTTTTTTGTGTCGTGTACAGGATTTCACCGGTTTCGGCACTGATCTTGTATATATATTTCATGCTTTGGTTGATCACAACGACGTGATATACCCTGACCCCGCCTCTGTACCGGCCGGACTGGCACTTGACGATATCCCCTCCCCCTGATTTGTCCAGCGCAATCTGCCGGGCCTTCTCAGCGCTCACCGCTGTCTGCGCATGCCTTGCCTGGCCATTGTTTCCTGCTGCCGCATTGGTCGCAAAAACAGCCGGCAAAGCCGCCAGCAGCAGGGTGGAAAAAAGTAAGGGGAGCGTGAATCGTCTTTGTTTCGTCATGTTTTTACCTCCTGTCGGGATGATTTTTCCTTGCCTTGCCAATCCGCCAGGATGTTTTCCGGTCCCCGGGACAACATCCTGGCAGCAAAGGCTAACATTAACACTGAACCCGGTTTTCTGCAGAGCACCCGGAAAAGCAGTACAGCAGGATAAATACGGCGGCATGAACCGGTTTCATGCAGGTTTCCGTTATTTCACGCAGGATTTCGCGTAAAATCAGGCGAAACAAGAAAAATCCGGTTTGCCTTAAACATGCTTTCCTATATCTGGTTTCCCTTTATCATCAGCGCGGCTTCCGGCTACATGTTCATGAGCCTCGCCCCACTCACCGACCAGTTCATGGCGCTTTTTGGTGTGGGCTATGCCGGGCTTTCCCTTTTTCTGAGCGCGCTCCTGTGGGCGCATTCCTTTGTCCAGTTGCCCGCCGGACTGATTCTCGACAAGCTGGGGATTTATCGGGGATTTCTGATCGCTGTGGCCATTGCCCTTCTTGCCAACCTCCTCCCCTTTCTCGCCCCGGAAAGCATGGGACTGGCAACTGCGCTCCGTTTTTGCGCAGGACTGAGCTCCGGCCTGATGTTTCTGGCAGGCGTCAAGATCACCGGCATGATGGCGCCTCCCGAAAAGATGGCGCAGGCACAGGGCATCCAGGGCGCGGCATTCAGCCTCGGTATCATGCTGCCCTACGTTACCCTGCCCTACCTGGGCGGGGAAGCGTGGCGCTTTTCCTACTGGATTCCCGCACTGCTCGTTGCCCTGCTTTTTGCCGCCTCACTGAAACTGCCCTCCAGTGTGCGCCAGGCAGGAAGCGCCTCAAGTTCGACGGCAAGCGAGCTGTGGCAGGCCGTCAAATCCATTTCCACGTCCGTGCCGATCTGGACCATCGGCATCTTTCACGGCTTTTCTTACGGCACGCTCAACAATCTCGGTCAATGGCTTCCGTCCATCCTCGCTGACATGGACGGCAAGGGAGATGTGGCAGCCTGGAGCCTGGGAACCGCCGTTGTCCTTCTGATCGGCACCATGGCGCGGGCTTTTGCCGGAACCCTCCTGCGATGGTACTCCCGCAGTTTTGTGACCAATATCGCCGTTATCCTCATCGCCATCCTGTATATCGCACTCGGCCTGACGGGCAATCCCTGGATCGGGCTGGGTGTAGGCATAGTTCTGGCCTGGCTTGGCGGCTCCAATTACGGTTCCATTTTCAGCCTGACCGGCCAGAGTGTTTCCCCGGCCTACATGGCAACGGCATCCGGCTTCATGAACCTGGTCGGCAACATCACCAATGTGCTTTTGACCGTCATCCTCGGAACCGTCCGGGAATATTCCGGCAGCTTCAGCATGGCGCTCATCGCTGCGGGTGTGGTGGCGCTGGCGGTATGGTTTGCGGGATACCGGATCATCCGCAGAATGGACAACCCGGCCTGACGCTTCCCGGAGCCTGTAAACCGGCCTTACAGCGCCATCACCAGATGGCGCTTCATGTTGATCAGGCCATTGCTGTTGAACGTTACCCCTTCTTTTTCCAGCAATTCACGCTGCCTGGCGGTAAAAGCATATTCAGGAGAAAGTTCTCCCAGGCGATTGACAACCCGGTGCCAGGGCAGCCTGCGTTTTTTCGGCGCGGCATGAAGCGCATACCCCACCTGCCGGGCATGCCTCGGCCTGCCAGCCAGCATGGCAACCTGCCCGTATGTGATAACGCTGCCATAAGGCACCTGCTCAACTATCTGGTACACCTGCTCAAAAAAAGACAGCGGCGGTTCGTCTTTTATTTCCATGAGGGGAGCATGCCCGTGATGAGGCCATCATCCATCCATACCCGGATGGCATGCCCCTTCCTGTCTGCTGGCGCATCCCTGAAAAGCAGCGACATGCTGCCTTCAAAACCGGCGGTTTCTTCGGACTCCCTGACGGTGACCTCAACCGATTCCAGCATAAAATCCATGGCCTGCTGCATCGTGCTTTTGCCTTCTGCGTCCTTGATCGGGGATTCGGAAAGCAGGTTGATAAAGGGACCCGTCATGTCACCCTGCATCTCCCCCAGGAGTTCGATCTGGCGGTTGATGGCAGCAATGGCCGGCTCGGGATTGTCCCACTGATGGCTTTCGATCATGATCAGATCATCCATCAGTTTTTCCGTTTCATCTTCGGCATCGCTGATCATGGCTGTCGCCAGATCAATGACCGCATCAACATAATCGATCCGCCTGCTGACATCCAGCCTGGCATCATCCCAAAGCAGGCGTGCCGCCCTGATCCGTCTTTTAACAGGAAGATCTCGGTTATTCAGTTCATTTTCCAGGTGCCTTATCTCAATCTCATCCTCATCCGTCATGACATATTCCCGGGTTTCGGCCAGCGCGTCATAAGCCTCTTCGACAGCAAGCTGCAAATCGTATGCCGCCCTGGTAAACGCATCCGAGAGGGACAGTCCCTCCTTTTCAACCCTGCCGCGCACACCGGCAACCTGGGTAAAAAGCTGGAAAAGCGTCAGGCCATACCCGTTATCCTCGCGCCTGAATTCTTCCGGCATGCTTTCTGCCGCATCCGCCACGATCCTTTTCATCTCGATAAAGAGCGGCGTGAGTTTTTCACACTGTTCAGCAAAATCAAGCGCGCTGTCTGCAAAAACGGCGGCAAAAGCCTGCAACTGCTCAAAAAGTCCCTGTGCATCGTAATACTGCTGGATTTCCATGTTGCGCGACATGTCTGCCCTGGGCATGGCCTGCTTCTGCAGTTCAACCAGCACCTCCTGGCATTCTTCCAGGAGCGCCATGACGCCTTCCATCTGGGCCGGGCTGCCATCCTCTTCGCCCTGCCTGCTCTTTAAGACAATGGGGGTGCCTTTAGGTGAAACCTGCGCACGGAATGAAACCGTGCGGTCCCACACCCTGATTTGCGCACCCGGCGCGGTTTTATAGCCGTAAAAACACCAGGAATCATCTTCCAGGACATCTTCGTGGGACTGGAAAACACAGTGGGTCACCCCCTCAATGATAATATCCCCGCCGATCAGCAATTCGTTCTGCTGATCGCCGTCACTCCCGGCAATCGCATCCCAGTCGTTTTCAGCCAGCCTTAAAAGCCAGTCAAAAGCCCGCTTGCGCTCCATGACAACACCGGGATTCATCCCGCCTGCCGGTTCCTCGCCATCCAGCCGGGACTGGGTGCAGGCCCAGTTGCAGCGGTAATTCAGGTCCGCCTCATCCAATATCTCGCTAATGGCCCGCATCTCTGTTTTGCGGTAAAACGCCCGTATATCGACGGAAGAAAAAAGCGCCGCGATTGCCGCATCGGTATCACAGATCGAATCCGGAAAAGACAGCTCATCCAGCAGGTTAAGCGCCCAGATCAGTACCCAGTAAGCCTCATATTGCCAGACGATCTGCGTTGCCTCTGTCCGGTCCGGCTCCCGGGCATACAGAAACGCCCTTTCGCGTTCCGTCATGAACGGTTCCAGCCTGTATTTTTTCAGGTTTTCCAGCGTAAGCGCCCGGGACTCGTCAATATCCATCTGGTCATGCGCAATATCACAGGCAAACTGGATGATAACCAGCGCCGTTGCCGCCCTTCTGGCAGCAGCAATGCGCGTGCGCGGGTTGATCGCAGCGGCCGGCGGCAGTTCAGGCAGGTGATCAATCGTGCGGATACCCCGCGCCTTCAGCTTTTCGATGCTGGCTGTTTTGCGATCCATGCCTTCTGTCGATTGCGGCGGTGTGCCGATCACCATCTTTTCGGCTGCCACCGGCATGAAGTCCGCCTCTCCCTTCCTGCCATCAGGATAAACAATCACCTTGCCTGTCCTGTCCGTGAGAGTACTGTCCTCCAGGTAGACGATCCCGTCCAGTTCCCGGGCAAGCGCCATGAATTTCCCGTACAGCGGATCATCCTCGCTGCCATCAAAATCCGCCTCTGTGCGCGCAACCACAATGACATTGACCACCGACAGCTGGGTCAGCACCAAAGGCTTGATCGCCGCATCCTGGTAAGGCAGCGTCACATAAAAATCACGTAATCCCCTTAACCAGATATCCCCCGCATCGCCGCTGCGCTCATGGAAAAGAATCCTGACCTGCGCTTCATTGCCTTCGGCGGTTTTCACCTGGAACAGGTTTTCCTGGTCAGAAACGGGTTCGAATGAGGCAAAAATCCGGCCCAGGGCCGCAGCAACCTGTCCGTTATGCTGTACGGAAGCGAGTATGGTCAAAAAATTCACGAAAAGGGATTCCTGTCATCAGTTGAAAAATGCATGTCCGGACACATCGGGAAAGCTGCTGAAAAAGAGATGAATATTCCAAAGCACAACTATACCTCAAGACAAGGATGCGTTGCCAATCGTTCCCGGCACATCAGAGCTGTGCTAGCATAGGCGTTTTTCTGCACACCAGAACCGGCCCCATGACACCTGCCGTCCTCCTGCTTGAAAAGAACAAGATTGCGTTCACGCTGCATGAATATGACCATGACAGTGACGAACGGCACTTTGGCGATGAGGCCGTCCAGAAACTGGGGCTGAACGGGGAACAGTTCTTCAAGACCCTGCTGGTTTCACTCAACGGCAACCCGAAAAACCTGGCGGTTGCCATTACCCCTGTCCCGACACAGCTGGACCTGAAAAAAGTGGCCAGGGCATTTTCAGCCAAAAAAGCCGAAATGGCCGATCCGCAGATGGCGCAGCGGGTAACAGGCTACCTCCTGGGCGGCATCAGCCCCCTGGGACAGAAAAAACAGCTGCCAACCGTCATTGATGCGGATGCGGACCTCTTTCCGACCATTTTCGTCTCGGGCGGAAAACGCGGACTCAGTATCGAACTGGCCACAACAGACCTGAACCGGCTGACTGGCGCCATTATCGCCCCCATCGCGAAAACCGATTAACTGTTAAAATACAGAGACGGAGTAGTTTGTTTTCTTTCCGTATTTTCGCCTTTACAGGCTGAAAGCCGAAATAGACGTATTGCATTGAAAGCGGGCTATGGGTAGAGTATGGCCCTTGATTCATTGCCGACAGGTTTTGGAAACGAAGGAGTGCATTCAGATGGAAAAAAAGTTCAAGGCAGGCGCGAAATATTCCGGTGAAGTCGTTTACGGCGGCTGCGCCGGTAACGGCACCAACAGCATCACGGTTCTGAAAAGAGATGACAAAACGATCACCTACCAGGACGGTTTCGGCAAGGCCAACGCGGCAATCCGGGAAGCCACGATCGAGACCCTTGAAGACTGGGGTGAATACGTCACCATTGGAGATGACCGTTTCTTTGCCTACTCTGTAGAAAACGCCTGAAAAAACGGCCGGAACTTCCGGGCCTGACAGCACAAAAGCGGCAGTCAGGCCTTTTCTTATGCCATCTTTACAACCCGCATGTCCCATCCCTCCCCGACACTTTTTTCACGGACTGAAAGACCATTCTGGCGTCAGCGCCTGAACAATCCGTGTTTCAGCTTTTCCACGCTTTTCTTCATGGTGCTGCCACTGGCCCTGTTGATGCTGGCCATCGGCCTGACCAGCGGCTTCCGGGGAGAAAGCATCCATATCTGGCATCACGATATGCGCCTTTTTTATCCCGCTCTTACCCGGCTTTTCCGGGCGGTATCCACTGGCGCGGCATGGGTGCTTTACCTTGTCTACGCCATTCTCCTTGTTCATGCGGTTGCCCGGAAGAACCGGCATGAACAGGCGTTTATTGCCCGTTTTGCTTTCTGCCTGGCGCTTGTCCTTTCCCTGGCCGGCATACTGAAAATCACGCTGGGCATGCCGAGACCGGGAGTGGACATGCCTGCAGCTCCCTTCAGTTTCATGAACGATTTTGTTTCCTTTCCGTCAGGCCATACCGTACAGATCGTGACGGCAGCCTTTCCCCTTGCCTTTTACTTCGGCAGGACATGGCTCTTTATCGCCATGTCCCTGCTTGTCACGCTGATCGGCTACTCCCGGCTCTGGCTTGGCATGCACCACCCCATCGATGTGCTGGGCGGCATCCTGGTCGGCAGTCTGATCGTCGTACTGATTTTCCGCCCGAAAACGGGCAAAAACCGCCTGAAAAGGCAGTAAATCCGTCAGGAAACGCCCTTGACGTCAAATCCGGCACCGGTCACGGCCTCAACCATCTGCTCGTCCGCCACCTGCCCGTCGGACACCACCCGCGCTTCCTTCTTTTCAAGATCCACTTCGGCCTTGACGCCCGGCAGCGCATTGAGCGCTTTTTCAACGGAGGCCTTGCAATGACCGCAGCTCATTCCTTCAATACTGAGAGTTTTGACAGAAGACATATTCATTTCCTTTCTTTCTGAAATAGCGGACACCGGTTTTCCGGCATCCGTCCGGACAGTCATACCATCCTGGCCTGATACGGGCATATCCGGCAGAGGACGCTTTTGAAACAGGTTCAGCCGCAGGGCATTCACGACGACAAAGACACTGGAAAGACTCATTGCCGCCGCCGCAATCATCGGGTTTAACGTCAGGCCGAAAGCCGGATACAAGAGACCGGCTGCAACCGGTATGCCGACGACATTGTAGAAAAACGCCCAGAAAAGATTCATCCGGATCGTGGCAAGTGTGGCACGCGACAGATCATAGGCGGCAACCATGTCCGCCACGTCGTTTTTCATGAGGACCACATCCGCGGATTCCAGCGCCACATCGGTTCCGGCGCCAATAGCCATGCCGACATCGGCGCGCGCCAGCGCTGGCGCATCATTGATCCCGTCCCCCACCATCACCACCTTGCGCCCGGTTTCTTTCAGGCGGCGGATCTCGTTATCCTTTTCCTGCGGCATGACTTCTGCAATCACCTGGTCAATCCCCACCATGTTACGGATGGCTTCACCCGTTGCCGCATTGTCGCCGGTGAGCATCACCACCTGCAGCCCCCGCTCTTTCATGGCCGCCACGGCAGCCCTGCTGGTCAGGCGTGGCAGATCGGCCATGGCGATAATGCCGGCAAGCCTGCCATCGCGGGCAAAATAAAGCGGTGTCTTTCCTTCGCGGGCCAGTTGCGCAGGCATATCACCCGCCACAGCGAGGTCGACCCCGTACTGCCGCATCAGGCGCTGGTTTCCGGCAAGACAATCTCCCTCCGTGGTCGCCCCCTTGAGCCCCAGACCGGAAAGCGCTTCAAAAGCGCTGACAGGAACCGGCACAAGGCGCCGGTCTTTCGCTTCCCCGACAATGGCCTGCGCCAGCGGATGCTCAGAGCGTGACTCCAGCCCGGCAGCCAGTGCCAGCAATTCATCTTCGGAAAGGCCAAAGGCAATCACATCGGTCAGGCGGGGGCGTCCTTCCGTAACCGTCCCCGTCTTGTCGAGAACCACCGTATTGATCCGGCAGAGATTTTCCAGCGTCTGCGCATTCTTGTACAGGATGCCTTCCCTGGCGCCCCGGCCCGTGCCGACCATGATCGCCACCGGCGTCGCCAGCCCGAGGGCGCAGGGGCAGGAAATGATCAGAACCGATATCGCGCGCGCCAGCGCAAATTCCATGCCGTCACCCATGAAAAACCATGCGAAAAACGTCACCAGCGCGATTCCGATCACCACCGGCACGAAAATACCGCTGATCCGGTCAGCCAGTTGCGAGATCGGCGCCTTTGACGCTGCCGCTTCCTCAACCAGCGCAATAATCTGCGAGAGCGTCGTATCCTCCCCCACCCTTTCCGCCCGCATGGTGAAATAACCGCTGGTATTTAACGTGGCGCCGGTTACCGTATCTCCCGGCCCTTTTTCAACCGGCAGGCTTTCCCCGGTCAGCGCCGATTCATCCACGGCGGAAACCCCTTCCAGCACGATACCGTCAACCGGGATACCGGCCCCCGGCTTCACGGCAAGCGTATCTCCTGCCCGCACCTCCTCCAGCAGGATTTCATGTTCCACGCCATCACGCAGTACCAGCGCGGATTTGGGCGCCAAGTTGAGAAGCGATTCGATTGCCGCTCCCGTTCTCCCCTTGCTGATCGCTTCCAGCGTCCTGCCCATCGTAATCAGCGTCAGGATCATGGCGGCACTCTCAAAATACAGATCATGCAGATAATGCGCCGCAACAGAAGGCTGCCCGTTCCCCAGCGCCCAGCCGATCCGGTACAGTGCGAACACACCGTAAACCAGCGCGGCGGAAGAACCCAGGGCGATCAGGCTGTCCATGTTCGGAGCACGGTTGATCAGCGAGCGAAAACCGGCGGAAAAATACCGCCAGTTTGCCATCACGATGGGCAGGCACAGCAGGAACTGCGTCAACGCATAGCTGACGCCATTTTCAACACCGGACAAAAAACCCGGCAATGGCAACCCCAGCATGCCGCCCATGCTCACAACCATGAGCGGTACAAGGAAAGCAGCCGAAACCCACAGGCGCCGTTTCATGGCGCCAAGTTCAGCCTTGATCGGGTCCACGGCAGGCGCCTGGGAAGCGGCTTTTTTTCTGCCGGATTCGCGCAGGGATGCCGCATAGCCGGCCTGGCTGACCGCGTTGGCAATATCCTGCGACGAGACAAGAGATTCGTCGTACTCGGCCACCATGCTGTTGGTCAGCAGGTTGACCTCTGCATGCTGCATCCCCGGCAGCTTCTGCACGGCCTTTTCGACATTGGCGACACAGGCCGCGCAACTCATGCCCGTAATATCAAACCGATCCTTGCTCATATCCTTTTCCCCGGCCTGTGATATCAGGGCGCTTTCAGCCCGGACACACCAGGCTCAAACGCCAGAAAAGCAGAAATCATGCTCTGGATGCCCCTGAGGCTGGCGACACAGGCCTCAAGATAAGTTTCCCCCGCTTCCGAGAGAGAATACACGGTCCTTGCCGGGCCGCTTTTTCCGGGTTCCAGGCGGGACACAACCAGCCCCTCCGCCTTCATCCGCCGCAACTGGCGGTAAACCACGCCTGGATCAGGCAGGGATTTGATAAAAGGCAGGCTGGCCAGCTGCTCCATCAGGTCATACCCGTGAGCCGGTTTTTCTTTCAAAAACAGCAACAGGCACGGAATAAGAAACCCCTCCAGCCTGGGACCATAGCCATGACAGGCGCAGGGTGCAGGACACAGGCAGAGCTTCCCTGATTCCGTACACTCACAGCGCCCTTCGGCACAACCGCAATGTCCGGCCGGTGCCGGATTGGCCTTTTCTTCTTTACCGCCCATTTTTCAACCCGTGAAAACACATCAATAGTGTTATTGTATCACTATTGACACAAAGTCATTACGCAGGTTCCCTGACAATGAAAAAACAGCCGGGACGCCTGCTTTCAGTCAATCCGGTTGATTTCCACTGTCACATGCACCAGCTCTTCATGGATAGCGAGAAGCTGGCGAAAATAATCAGGGGAAACATCGTCAGACGTGGCCAGGCCCAGTATGCAGGCATACTTGTTGCGCCCTACCCGCCACACATGCAGATCCGTGATATCCACATCAAAAGGCGCCGACTGGACTGCCTGCGTGATTTCCAGGACAACGGGCGCCTGCATTTCCGCATCCAGCAGCACCTTTCCCGTATCCCTGACAAGACTGTAGGCCCATATCATGATCAGGACTGCCCCGACAATGCCCATTGCCGGATCAAGCCAGGCCGCACCCCATAACAGCCCGGCAATCAGCGCAACAATAGCCAGCACCGATGTGGCGGCATCTGTCAGTACATGGATATAGGCCGAGCGCAGGTTCATATCGCGATGATGATGTTCGCCGTGAGCGTGGTCATGGGATGGCCTGTCTTTCAGCCAGAAAGCGCAAAGCAGGTTCACCAGCAGGCCGACAGCCGCAACGGCAATGGCCTGCCCGTACCGGATGGATACGGGATCAAACAGGCGCACCACGGACTCGTAAAACATCAGGGCAGCCACCACTACCAGCAATAGTGCGCTTGTATAGCCCGCCAGCACTTCCATTTTCCAGGTGCCGAAGGTAAAGCGCGGATCAGCGGAAAACTTCCGGGCAAGCATATAGGCCAAAAGCGCCATGCCCAAAGCCAGGGCATGCGTGCTCATGTGCCAGCCATCCGCAAGGAGCGCCATCGAATTGAACAGGTAGCCACCGGCAATTTCGGCAAGCATCATCACCAGCGTCAGTATCACGGCCCAGCGGGTACGTCTTTCGGCATAGGCATTGCCCTCGTCAAACACGTGGGAATGCTTCCAGTTTTTATGCCGGTTCATGCCTGTCCTTTTGTTTTGCCCCAATGATGTTTATATACCATACCCCGCAACGGAATGCTACACAGGAGGCGTGACATCCCGCCCCGGCCAAGGCGAAAAACCGAAAATCAATCGATAAGCAACATTAAGTCACGCGCTTAATCATATGATTTTCAATGAATAAAAAATGTAGCGCCAAAGACTCACTCCCTTACCTCGAAAATGAGGAGGGCATCTGAGAAGCAATCCCTTCGCGCAATGAAACTGAAATCATACAACTGCCTCGTCTTGCGGGTAAAATACCCTCTTTGTTTCATTCAGCCTGAATTACACGCCGGTTCCGGCAAAACAGCCATGACAACCACCAGAGCCAATCTTTACGGTGTTGCCGCCATTCTCATGTGGAGCACGCTCATTGCCCTTGTGCGCTCGGTCAGCCAGGCTTTCGGTGTCGCAGGCGGAACAGCGCTGATATTTACAGCAGGCTCCATTGTCCTTGTCCTCCGGCAGGGCTTCCCGAAAATCCGCAGCATGCACCCGCTTTACGTCTGGGGATGCGGCGCGGCCTTCGTGCTGTATGAAATCCTCATGTCCCAGTCCATCGGCCTGGCAACCAGCAGCAGCCAGACCCTTGAAGTCGGTATGATCAACTACCTCTGGCCCTGCGCCATCGTGGTCATTTCAATCTGGATCAACAAGGAAAGAATGCGCTGGTGGGTCTGGCTCGGCATTCTCTGTTCCCTTGCCGGTATTTACCTGTGCATCACCTCCAACAGTGATGTCGACCTGGCCGGGTTTGCCAGAAACATCATGGCTACCCCTCTTCCCTACGGCATGGCATTCGTTGCCGCCATCCTCTGGGGCTTTTACTGCAACCTGAGCCGGCGTTACGGCGAAGGACAGAATGCCGTCCCCTTTTTCTTTATCGTCATCGCCAGCACCCTCTGGGTGCGCTTTTTCATCACTGGCAGCACCATCACCTGGCCCGGCTGGACCGCCTGGGCCGAGCTGGTTTATATCGGCGTGGTCTTTGCCGTTTCCTATGCCTGCTGGGAAACCGGCATCCAGAAAGGCAACATGCTGCTTTTGGCTGTCATTTCCTACTTTACGCCGGTTTTCTCCATGCTTTTCATGTGCATGTGGCTTAAAACCATGCCCGGGACCGGGTTCTGGATCGGTGTTGCCCTTGTCGTGGCCGGTTCGCTGGTCTGCTGGACCGCCACCCGCAAATCCGGGTAAAGCATTTCAGCAGAAACCGCTCGGGCTGCAGAAAAACCGTAATCAGACCGACTGCTTTCTGCCGGTAAGCAGCCCCCACACGAAAAGAACAGCCAGGGCGCCAATGACGGCAATGACAAAGCTGCCGATATTGAATCCGTCAACCGTGCCGAAACCGAAAAATGTACTGATCCAGCCGCCGACAACCGCGCCGAGAATGCCCAGGAACATCGTGACAATAATTCCCATGCTCTGCGGACCCGGCCGGATAAAGCGGGCCAGCGCGCCGGCAATGATGCCGAACACAATCCATGAAATGATTCCCATGCCTTTCTCCTTCTACTGGTTGCTGTAGGGGTTCAGATCGGGGTGCAGAAAAAAAGTTCGGGGCAGTGGAAAAAACACCTGTTCCTCCCGCGAAAGACGCGCCCGCCCTTGATTTGCGTCATTCAACGCGGTCGAAATCGTTCTCGTCCAGCCACTGGAAAAAATCGCGGCGGCGGCGTGAGGCTGCCGGGCGGTAATGCCAGTGATAATAGCCGGCCTCGACATGATACAAATCCCCGGTTTCCTCAAACCCCAGCGTCTCTGCCAGCCGGATCGCTTCCGCAAAAATACGCTCGTCCCGGCTGAAAAAGCTGATGTGCTTGTGAGAATCAAGAATCAGTGTGCTCCTGGTTTCCCCTTCAGAGGCGGTTACCGCGATTTCCACGTAGCCGTTTTCAAGCGTATCCGTGGTATTTCCGGCCAGTATGTTGATGAGTGTTTCCGGATCACTGTCATAAAAGGCCCATATCTCGTATGGCGCGTTCTCGTCATCCTCGAATCCCGCCACCCTGAAAAACAGGCCGTTTATATCGGATAAAAAGCGGATAAACGAAAAAAAAGTGTCTCTCAACCGCAACCGGCTGACAACCAGGTCCAGCCCGTACTCATTCTGGCTGTTTTTTTCATGCCCGTAAGTGTAAAACGCCTCCCGGATCAGGTCAGGATCGTTTTCCGGATCACCGGCAGCATGGACAATACCTGTCGGCAGGACCATCATGCTGCCGTAGTCCAATACCGGGAAAAGATACCGGGAAGGGCTCCACTGCACATGGTCATTCAGTGTCTCCAGGTCATCCGGCATTTCGTAATCCGACTCGACAAAACCGGTTTCAACGGCATGCGGGCTGGCAAACCCCGTCTCTTCTGCCGCAGAAAGCACATGGCCGATCACCTCACCAAGGTGGGTGCCGTAACCATAAAAATTGGCGATACCGCCATGGTTTTCATCAATAATTCCCTCAACCATGACATACCAGAATTCCTTTTTGACGGATTCACCCATAATTCCCTGCTTTTTCCTTTCTGCCTCAACAGGCGCCATCCCTTTTCCGGGTGGCACATGCCCGGCCTGCCCCTGATGCCTGACCATTCAGGATCAATCGCAAAAAAGGCCTGCCGGACGAAAAAACACCGGTCAGGCCATACCGTCGTCAGCAGGCGGCCATTCTCAAAAAGAATTATAGACAACCACCCCTTCAAGCGGCTTTCTCTCGGTATGCTTGGGATTGGGCGCCGCATCCGCAGACGGGTATCCCATCGGAAGCAAGGCTACCGGCTCAAGGGAAGCCGGGATATTGAACGCTTCCCTCATCTTCACCGGATCAAAATGCATCACCCACGTCGTCCCCAGGCCGATATCGGCGGCCGCCAGCATCATCTGCGTCGTGATAATGCTGCAATCGATATCGCCGCTGTTTTTCCCGTCATAAGGACGGGTCCAGGCTTCCTCCTTGTTACCGCAGATCAAAAGCGCTACCGGCGCATTGAAATGATAGGTGGTGCAGTCCCTCAGCTTTGTACGGGCCTGCCTGTCTTCAATGACAAGAACCCGCCAGGGCTGCAAATTGCCGGCCGTCGGAGCAAGCTGCCCGGCCCTCAGCACATATTCCAGCTTTTCCTTTTCAACCTCCTGCGCGGTGAAATTGCGGACAGAATAGCGTTTGGCTGCCAGATCATTAAAGCTCATAAGGTTCTCCTGTGAAAAATTTGACGGAAATGCCAGAGGCTCAAGCTTTTATTTTAACGCCTTCCTGCCCGTTCAAAGGAAATAAACAGGTAAAATGCCTGACCGGAATGACCCAGCAGAAAACCCGTTTTGAATCTCCTTGCCATTTTTGCCATTGCCGTAGCGCTTGCCATCGACTCCTTTGTCGTCGCCCTGACATCGGGTATCCGACTGAAACGGGTTACCCCGGCCCAGACCCTGCGGATTGGCGGCGTTTTCGGCGGATTCCAGTTTCTCATGCCCGTTATCGGGTGGGGGCTGGGCATCGGAGCGCACAGCTACATAGAAAAATACGACCACTGGATCGCCTTTGTCCTGCTCGCTTTCGTCGGCGGCCGCATGATCAGGGAAGCCCTGAGTCACAAGGGTTCCGGCAGCAGCGCTTTTTACGACCCGACACAGACAGGCACCCTGCTTCTCCTGGGCGTCGCCACCAGCCTGGATGCCCTGGCTGTCGGCCTTTCCTTTGCGCTTTTGAGCATGCCCATCTGGCTTCCCGCGCTCATCATCGGCATAGTCTGCTTTATCATCTCGGCAGCAGGCCTTCACATGGGGCGGCTGATCATCCGTCTCCCCGGCCTGGGATCAGTGGGCGGCAAGGCCAACATCCTTGGCGGCATGGTCCTCATCGTCATCGGTCTCAACATCCTCCAGCAGCACGGCGTTTTCGGGTAAACAGGTAAAAACAACTCAGGCAGCAGCGGCAGCGGCCCGCCGGGCTCTTTGCCGCTCCACGATAAAGCGCAGCACGCAAAAAGCGATATAGGCAAAAACCAGGTACATCACGGCCCCCAGGCGGTGCAGGTAAATCACGGCAAAACACACCGCGAAAATAGCCGCCGTCAAAGCCGTTCCCTGCAAAAGGCGCTGTGGCATATCCGTATCCGTTCCCCATACGCGCGGACGGAAAACCCAATTGACCGGGCGGGCAAAGGCGTTCAAAAGCAGGATGGCATATGACATGTATTCATAGCGCACCCCGTTGAGCAGGCAAATCACCGCCGCCACGCCGATCATCGCGCCGTAATAGAGCTTGCCGTAACGCGTTGAGGAACTGGTCGGCATATCCGTTGCCATGTAAATCGCGCCCAGAAGCACGCCGCCCAGCGAAAAACGGATGCCGGGAGTGGAAAAAAGCAGGAAACATGCCGTAAACGCCGTACACAGGGCAAAAGGAATATGCCAGGAAATGCGCCGCCGAAACAGCAGGTACAGCCCGCCCAGCACCAGGAAAAAAACCGAATACTCCCCGATCGCGCCAGCCGGTTTATAAAAAAGATCGTTGATGAAAGGCATGCCCGAAATATTCACGCTGCTGATATTGCCTTCTCCGGCGTTATACCAGATGCTTCTCGACGCCATCACCGCCGGAAAACAGATCGTCATGAATTCGCGCCCCACCAGCGCAGGGTTGAACATGTTTCGTCCCAGCCCGCCCCACAGGAGCTTGCCGAAAATCACCGCCATGGCGCCCCCGAACGCCACCACGTAAAGCGGCGTGAAAGGTGCAATCGTAAAAGCCAGGAGAATACCGGTAATCACGGCCGATCCGTCGGAAACCGGGTCCGTTCGCCCGAAATAAGCCAGCGAAAAAAGAAACTCCGCCGCCAGCGCGCTGCCGAGAGCCACCAGCACCACCATCACCGGCGTAAAGCCATAGGCCAGCCATGACATGAAAACACAAGGAATCAGCGCCACCACCACATCCGCCATCACACGGGGCGTGCTGTCCTTCTTTCGGACAAAGGGCGGGAAAGATGAACGTGTCCTGACCTTAAGATGCATCGGCCATCTCCCGCAAGCGGTTCTTGCCTTTCCGGATACTTTCCATCAGCGGCACATTCGAAGGACAGATATACTCACAGGCTGCGCATTCAATGCAGCTGGCAAGACTGTATTTTTCCAGGGCGGCATATTTTCCCCGGCGATGCAGTTCCTCGTATTTCATCGGCATGAGCCGCATCGGGCACACCTCGGCGCAATACCCGCATGAAATGCAGTTTTCCCGCCGCACCGGATTATCCGGCAGGACAAGAAGCCCGCCTGATCCCTTGGTCACCGGCATCGCCACATCCGGCACCGGCCGCCCCATCATCGGGCCGCCCAGGACCAGCCGCTTTCCTTCCAGCGAAATATCCAGCATTTCCAGCAGGTGGCTGACCGGCGTGCCGATCTTGACCTCAAAATTGCCATAGCGTTCCGTTCCTTCGCCGGATACCGTCACCACGCGACTGATGACCGGCTTCTGGTGAACAACCGCATCATAAATCGCATCAATCGTGCCGACATTGCTGACAATAATCCCCGCATCCGCCGGACGCAGGCTGCGCGGCAATTCCCTGCCGGTCACCGATTTGATCAGCTGGAGTTCGCTCCCCTGCGGGTACTGGTTGGAAAGCACCTGCACGCGCCAGCCCGCATACGCCGCCGCTTTCAGAAACGGGGCAAAAACCGCTTCCAGCTCCGCATTCTGCCTTTCAATGGCAATAACAATATCATCTGCCTGCAGTATCCGGTTGGCTATCCCGATCCCCCTGAAAAGCTTTTCCGTGCGATGCGCCATGATCGCATAATCCACCGTGAGATAAGGCTCGCACTCCGCGCCATTGATAATCAAAGTCCCGGTCTTTTTCGCGCCCGCCCGGTACTTGACCGCTGCCGGAAACTGTGCGCCGCCAGCGCCCACCACCCCCGCATTTTCGATCAGTTCCAGGAGCCTTTCCGGGGAATGCGCATCATGATCCTCCGGCAGCAGCGCCACTTCCGTTTCCTGAAAATCATTTTTGATCCGGATGATGACTGCCGTCGAATGATCCGCCAGCATATACTCCTGGATGGCGCAGACCTCCCCGGAAACCGGAGAATGCGTCTTCAGGGCAAGATTGCTGCTGTCTTCCCCGATCAACTGGTATTTCAGGACACGCTCGCCAACCGATACCAGCGGCACGGGATGGCTTCCGAAATAACGTGTTAGCGGAACAGCATAAACCGGCGCATCGGGCAAAGAAGCGATTCCCGATTTTTTGGTCTGGCCCTTCATGGAAGATATGTGCATCATCACCGGCTGCCCTGTCCCGTTACTGTGATCCACCCGACTTTTCGGGCGCTTTCTTTTCCAGCTGCGTCCTGCCCGCAGGCGGCGTTTTCACGGATGGCTTCCTTCTTGCCGGTTTCTTTTCTGCCGGTGGCTTCTTTTCCGCCGCCGCAGCCTTTTCCTGCGCAGCCCCGGCTGGCGCATCCTGATCCTTTGCCGGTGGCGGCGCCTCGCTTTCCGGCGCCGCTTTCTCCTGTTTTGGCGCCGGTGCTTCCGGCCGGTCCGTGTTGGCCTTGAAACCCAGCACAATCAGGACAACGCCGAAAAGAAAAAGAACAGCATTTTTCAGGAATTCCATAAAACAATTCGCTTTTCCAGGTCAGACACGATGTGAATTGTAGAAAAATCCGGCAACCGGCAGCTTGATATAAGCCATCCCGGAGCCATGCCGCGATCATTCGCCGATAATTTTCACCAGCACCCGTTTGCGCCGCTTGCCGTCAAACTCCCCGTAAAAAATCTGTTCCCACGGCCCCAGGTCCAGGCGTCCCTCCGTAATGGCGACCACCACCTCCCGGCCCATGACCTGCCTTTTCAGGTGCGCATCGGCATTATCCTCGTAGCCGTTATGGGCATACTGTTCATAGGGCTTTTCCGGGGCCAGCTTTTCCAGCCAGCGCTCAAAATCGCCATGCAGGCCGGACTCGTCGTCATTGATGAAAACCGATGCCGTGATATGCATGGCATTGACCAGAACCAGCCCCTCCCTGATACCGGAAGCGCGGATTTCCGCTTCCACCTGCGGCGTGATGTTGATATAGGCCCGGCGGGTCTTCGTTTCAAACCACAATTCCTTGCGATGGCTTTTCATGGCACAGACTCCTTCATGGTACGAAAACAGCAAGAGACACAGTTAACGATAAAAACAGGCTGAACCTGCATTGTAGGGCATAAGCGCCGCACCGGCCTGTTACATTGTGTAAACCGGAAAAGCCGGCCGCTTTTGCTGGCTTATCCCGTTATGCCGAAATATTTTCGTGGCGTGGACAACTCTGCTGCCCACGAAAACCAGCCCGACAGCCTATATCTTCTTGCTCTGCCAGTCGGCCTTTCGCATGTAAACCCATGAAATGATGAGAATGCTCAGCCAGTAAACATGCTCATTGAGCCAGCACACCGCCACATCCATCCGCAGGCGGAAAATCACGCCATAGATAAACAGGGACGTGATCATCATCGGCCCCAGGTCCAGGAAAAAAGCCGTGCGCGTATTGCCCGTCCCCGAGATGGTCTGGAACAGGATAAAAGCAGGCACCGAAATGAAAAAAGCGCTCATGCCAACCCGCACCGTCAGCACGCTGTCTGCCACCAGTCCGGGATAATCCGTGTAAATCCGGATAAACATTTCCGGCAAAAGACAGGCCGTCACCACGAAAGGCATCGTCAGCAGATAGCACAACTTGATCACCTTCCAGCAGGCGCCCATGACCTGCCCTTCCTCGCCCGCCCCCATCAGGTTGCTGGTAACAGAAACAGCTGCCGAAGACAGCGCAAAAACCGGCATGAAAATCATGGTCAAAAGGCTGCGCGTGATATTCGATATCGCAATCGCCCGCTCGCCCAGGTGTTCCACCGCCACGAAAAACATGAACCAGATCGCCACACCGATCAGGTACTGGATCATCATCCAGATCGACACCCCCAGTATCTGGCGGATCAGTTCCCCGTTGACTGTCAGCCCGCCGGTAAAACCGTATTTTTTCAGGTCAACCCGCTTTTTCGTATAGAGGATGAAGAAAAGCATCGCCACCCCTTCCGAAATACTCGAAGCCAGCGCCGCGCCGCCGATCCCCATCTCCGGAAATCCGCATTTGCCGAAAATCAGCAGGTAATTCAGGACAATATTGACGCCCACCATCAAAAACGAGCTGACCGTCAGGATGCGCGTCTGCTCAATGCCGACAAAATAGGCGCGGAATATCAGCGACACAAAGGCAAAGAAAAAACCGAAGCTGCGCCAGTCCAGGTAGCTGATCGTGGCGTCATACACCTGACTTGACGCAAAAAGCCCGGAAAGAACGACAGGAGAAAGAAGCTGCGTCAGCAAAAAAGCGATTGCCGCCAGAAAAACAAGAAACATCCCGCCCTGGATCACAATCGGGCCAATCTCGGAAAAACGCTCCTCCCCGTTGCGCCTTCCGATCAGGATCTGTCCGCCCATGGAAAAGCCGAAACCGATCATGAAAAGCGCAAGAAAAAACACACCGGCAAGCGCCGACGCGCCCAGCTCGATCTCACCCACACGGCCGAGAAACGCCGTGTCAGTCAGCATGATCAGATGTTCCGCTACCAGGCTGATCAGGATCGGATAGGCGATCTTCCAGATATGGCCATACGATACCGTTTTCATGTAAAACCTTCAGAAAAAACAAAAAGACCGCGAGAACATCACCTCTCACGGTCCTGGCCGGGTTTCTTCCTGACGGAAGAGAAAACAAAGAAGATGAAAGTGAATTCCCGCACATGGCAAGACAGCGCCCGGCACAAATGGCGGGTCATGGCTGCCTGCTGCATCAGCTTAGCGGGTGACTTTCAATGGACTTTCTCCTCCGGATAAAAAACCAATCATAAAGAAGAGGCGCGCAGGCTGTCAAGCGCATCCCCGGCAGGAATCACTCTGCCGCCGCCAGTTGGCAGGCTTCGCAGACCCCCCGTATTTCCACCGTATTGCCCTGAAACTGAAAGCCTGTCGGCGCCAGCGCCCGGCGGATGGATTCCCCGATTTCCGGACTGACAATCTCGATCGATTGTTCACATTCCGAACACGCCAGCATCAGCGGATCGTGATGATGGTGGTGGCGGAAATCCCCCGTACACGCGACAAAGGCATTTAACGCATTGATCCGGTGAACCAGCCCCTGCTCCGTCAGAAATTCCAGCGCGCGATAAATGGTTGTCGGCGCCGCCCGGCGGCCCGATGCGATCATGTCCGCCTGCAGGTCATACGCCTTTGCTGGCACGACACGGCGCAAGAGCAGTTCAAACACCTCGCGCCTCAGATCAGTAAACCCCGCGCCTCTTTCCCTGCACAACGTTTCAGCCTCGGCCAGGCGGCGGCGGATATGGCTTTCAGACACCCTGCGGCTCATGACCCGCCCTCCTCTTTATTCGTTTCCTTTTTTTCTTCCACATAAGGCGTGATACCCAGTCCCTGCATGGCATAACCGGCTGTTCCCTGTGAAGAGGCTTTTTTCTCCACCTTCATCTCTCCCGTGACCCACACCGCGTCCATGGAGCGGATATTTCTCGCCGGTTTTTGCAATGTCACGTGAATGATCTGGTTGGGCGGCGGCGGCGGGGTATGGATACAGGCCCCGTAATACGGCACCAGCAAAAACTCCTTCAGTGCCGATCCCTGGTGTTCCAGCGGCACGACAAAACCGCCGATCCTGACCGTGACCTCGTTCATCGCCGGGTTCACCGGCGCATTTTTCCAGGCTTCCATCGTCTTTTTCAGCGCCTCCACCGCACGGGGATCATTGTCGTCCAGGTCCTCGATTTTCAGCCCCTCCGTGCTCTTGACCGGATTCCACCCGGGCGGCATCAGTTCTTCCCATTCCACCGTGCGAAACCGGGCATCATCCGTTTTCGGTGACTCCTCACCGGAATAAGAGCCGGTAATCACCACGGGCGAACCCCGTTTTTCTTCCGCCTTCCGGGACAAATACCCCGACCCCTGCTGAAAACCAATCACGACAACGACAAAAGCCACCAGGGCAATAATCAGTCTCTTCATCTTTTCCTCACGTTCCCGCGCTCAACCCGTCTGACAGGCTCATCCGGTACGCCCGGATGGCCGGTATCAGGCTGGCAAGAAGCCCTACAGCAAAAATCCCGCCTAAAAGCGCCCACTCCCCCGCGCCCGGCAATCCCGCAGAAAGCGAAATCCCCCACCTTTTCTCCAGCACAGGCGCAGCAAAGGCAAAAATCAGGGAAAGCGACACCACCCCCGCAACCATCCCGGCAAAAAGAAGCGCCATTCCCTCGAAAAGCAAAAGCAGGACAACCTCTGCGGGACTCGCCCCGACCGAGCGCAGGATGGCAAGCTCCCGGCGACGTTCGCCCAGCCCCGCCAGGATGGAAGACGCCAGCCCGGCCAGGCCCGCAACCGCAACCAGGAAAGACACCGCCAAAAGCGCCCTTTCTGCCACGTTGACCATATTCCACAGTTCATCCAGTGCCACGCCGGGTAAAACTCCCATCAACACTTCCTCCCTGTCGTCCAGCAGTTCGCGCTGCAGGGCAAACACCTGGCTGCGCTTGTGCAGCCCGACCATCACCGCCGTAATGCTCTTCGGAACCAGGTTGAATTTTTTCACATGCTCAGGCGCGATTTTCAGGCCCCGCACAGGTGTTCCGCCTTCCCAGCCCAGGTGAATCGCCTCAAAGCCATCCAGCCCGATATGCAGCGTCCGGTCAACCGGCGTGCCCGTCCTTTTCAGGATACCCGTCACGACAAAAGGCTTGTCGGCATGCTCGGCAAGACGCATGCCGCCCGACCCGTGGCTTAACACCACCGGCGACCCGACAGCATAGCCCAGCCGCCTTGCCACCTCATCGCCAATCACAACATCAAATACATCCGAAAAAGCCTTTCCGCTGGCAAACTGGAGCGCCTGCCCCCCGCCATACCGGAAATGCCCGAAATAATTTTCGTTCGTTGCCAGCACCGGAAAACCCCGGTGAGAATCCCCCAGCGAAACCGGAATCGTCCAGGCCACCATCGGGTTTTCCTCCAGCCGCCTTGCGCTTTCATAGCCCATATTGGCCGTTGCGCCCCCCATCCGGAACACCGTGTACAGCACCAGCTGGACGTTATTGCCCCTGGCACCCACGATCAGGTCCACCCCGGAAACCGACTGCATGAACCCTTCCTTTACCTGTACCCGCATGCGCTCAATCCCCAAAAGCAGGATCGTCGAAAGACAGATGGAAAAAACAATCAGGAAAAGCGTAAAGCGCCGGTTCCAGGCACTTTTTGACGCAAGGCGCACCAGGTAAAGAAAATGGCTCATGCCTCCTCCCCTGATGGCGGCGTCAGCGTAAAACGGGCAGGAAAATCCGCCGCCAGCCTTTCATCGTGGCTCACGAAAAGAAGCGCTGTTGAAAAGCGCGCGCATTCCCTCATCAGGAGACGGATAAAATCCTCCTGGTGCCCCGCATCCAGCGCCGAAGTCGGCTCATCCGCCACGATCAGGGCCGGCTTGCCGATCAGCGCCCGCGCGGCCGCAACCCGCTGCTGCTGTCCCACGGAAAGCCGGGCGGCAGAACGCGCCCATAATGCCGCATCCAGCCCAAGCTCACCCAGGAGCATCGCGGCGGCCGCCTTCGCCGAACCGCCCTGCTCCACCGCGCCCCGGCTGCGCACAGAAGAAAAACGGCAGGGCAACAGCACATTTTCCATCACCGAAAGATAAGGAACCAGGTTGAACTGCTGGAAAATAAAACCGGTATGATCCACCCGGAAACGATCCCGCTGCGTGCCGGACAGCGTATGCAAAGGCGTTCCCAGCACGCGGACCTCCCCCTTTTGCGGCGTGATGATCCCGCCGATCAGGGCCAAAAGCGTGCTCTTGCCGCTACCGCTGGGCCCGGCGATGAACAGCTGCCCTCCCGCGCGAAGGGAAAGAGAATCAATCTGCAGCGTCCGGCGCGTGCTGCCGGGCCAGGCAAAATCAACCCCGCGCAGATCAACGGCAGCTTCAGACATCAGGCCCTACCAGGAAAGAACCGGCTTTTGCGGTGTGGCGCTCGCCGCCACCTGCTTTTTAGGCAAAAGCACTTGTGCGTCGACCCTTTCCAGCCCGGGAAAACGCGCAAAAAGCGGCAGCCGGACCGTCTTCAGGCTCTCCGGCTTTTCGCAATACCAGGACCAGGATGCAACCAGATCCACATGCCCGTCACCGTCTTTTCCCGCGAGAGACTTCAGCATGACGGGATGAACCGTCTTCGCGCCCTTTTTGAGCGCAACACGGCCCGACACATAAGAACAGGCTGCATCACTGTTCGGGACAATCAGCTCCCTGGCTTCATGCAGCGCCGCTGTCATATCCACGAGCGCCTTTTTCTGCTTTTCATCCTGCGGCGCATGCTCAAAACCGAGAAAATTGCCCAGCGGCCCCTGCATTTCAACCGTCAGGTCATTGCCATCAACCGCCACATTCATCTCCGCTTCGCCATGCACATGCTTGCCATGCGCAAAAGCACAGGCAGATACGGTACCTGCAAAAAACATCACCGCCACTCTCAGCCATTTCCTCATGCCACGCTCCCTTTCCGGTAAAGACAAATCGAACGCAATGTTATATTGTTACATCACAAATAGCAATACGCCTGCCATGCCGTGGCACAAATCAGCAAAGGCAAATACCGTAGCATGCTGCCAAATGAAATGCAGCGCACGGATCAGAACGGCGAAACGGGCATTACCGCCGCGAACACCCGCAAGAACCATTCACCCCGCCTCACTCCGACAGCTGCTCCTTCAGCGCACGGTAATCTGTCTTGCCGCTGCCGAGAAGCGGAATGGCGTCCACTTTCTCTATCCGTCTGACCGCATAAAGCAGGGAAAGCCCGGCAGCCCTGAGAGAGGCATTGACTTCCGCCAGCGTCAGTTCCAAAGGCGTAAAAAGCACGATTTCCGAACCGCTCTCTTCCGGCGTGGCCTCTACCGCCAGCACCACACCTTCTTCCGGCGCATTTTCGTGGTGGCTGTATGTGTCCAGCAACACGCTCTCGATCTGCGGCAGGGAAATCATTTCCCCGCCAACCTTCACAAAACGCTTGAGCCGCCCCTGGAATGTCAGCCGCCCGGCCGCATCCATGCTGACAAGATCACCTGTCCTGTACCAGGTCTGCCCCTCGAATTCGACAAAAGGAGAAGGCGCATCCCCGATATAGCCGTGAAAGATGCTGGGGCCGCGCACGAGCAGCATGCCGGTTTCTCCCGTGGCAGCCCGCCCGTGAATCACGCCTTCGTCCTCCCGGACAATCACGGCTTCCACCGATGGCAAAAGCGGACCGATCGTGCCGGGATGCACGTCGCCCGGACGGTTTACGGAAACGGCAGGCGCACATTCCGTGATCCCGTAACCCTCGCACAGCGATGCAGAAGGACACTGCTCGGCAAAGGCGCGGTAAACATGATCCGGGCATTTTTCAGCCCCGACAAAGGCATATTTCACGCTCGCCAGCCGATCTGATCCCCTCGCCTGTTCCAGCATGGCATTCATGAAGGTAGGCGGCATCGCCAGCAGGCTGACACGATAGTCGCGGATTAGGCCGTTCAGCAGCCCCGGCTCTGTCGGGTTGGGGTGAAAAACCGCCTTGATGCCGGTCGACAGCGGGATCACCAGGCCGACCATCAGGCCAAAGGAATGAAACGGCGGCAGCATCGCCAGCACGGTATCATCCGATGCCAGGTTCAGCACCCGGATGATATCCACTGCATTGGCAAGCAGGTTTTCATGCGTTAACGGCACGGCCTTGGGGAAGGATTCCGAACCGGAGGTAAAAAGCACGGCTGCCGTCTCCGGCACCGGGAAATGTTTCCGGTCCTGCATCAAACGGGAGCGGACAACACCCCGGATTTTTTCAAAGAGCGAAAATGTTGCCGCCATTTTGTCTAGCGCCAGCCATTCCACCGGCAAATCATCCATTGGCATGCCCTGCCGCTCGATCCGCTCCATCAGCGGAGAAACCGAGACGATATGGCTGACCCCGGTCAGGGCAATGCAATGCCGGAGATTGGCCTCGCCCACGGTCCAGTTGAAAAAGACCGGGGTCTTGCCCGAGAGAAGCGCCGCCAGCCAGACCACGACAGCAGCAGGCACCGACGGCAGCATGATGCCCAGGCGCTCGCCCGGCAGCGCGCGGAAACGCCTGGCAATAATCAGCGCGCCCAAAAAGAGCTGGCGGCGGTTTCGCAGGGCGCTTCTCTCTGCCAGGAGCGGGTCTTTCGGGTTGTGCCTTATCTGCCGGAAAAAGGCGGAAACAATGCAGGAAAGATCTGACGGCAAGTCCAGCGGCATGACGGATGGCGGAGCAAACCAGGCATCCGGCGCAGGCGGCTGCAATTCATCCGAAGCCAGTTGCCCGTTGGCGGCCAAAAGGCAGTCCGCCACCGTATTGAGCATTTCAAGGCTGGGAACAGCCTGCTGGAACGTTTCTTCGATCGCCATGGAGACTTCCATCAGCATGAGGCTGTCCAGTCCGATATCGCTGGAAAGGCTCATGCTGTCATAAACCGGATGATCCTCCGGCAGCCCGGCCGTCTCGCGCAGGATGCGGTAAACGCTTTCCCGCACATCCGGCATGACATCGCGTGTATCCGGCACATTGCGGTGCACGGTATGCTCCGGCAGCACGATGGGACGGCGGCCCTTCCAGAACCAGCGCGGCACTTTCGTCGCCGGTGCTTCTGTCTCATTGTAAAAAGCTTCCAGGCGGCGGTTGAGTTCGCGCCGGTCGGTGATCTTTTCCAGCCCCGTCACTTCGGCAAAATCCAGGTGCACCCGCCTGCGCGGGGTAAAAAGGAAAAGATTGCCCAGCACCGTCTGTATCCCGCGCATAAGCGATTTGTTGAAGGACGGGGCCTTGCCCGTGGCGCCATAGGTAAATGAACTGCCCCACAGGCCGGTGGTCCGGACAAGCACTACCTGGATATCCGGCGCCTGCTGAATCAGTGACCAGGCGCCTGAATTGCCGCCGATATTTTCTTTCGAGGAATGGTAAATCCGCCCGGAAGGATACATCAGGACATGGTCCCCGTTTTTCAGGCTGTCCAGGATCACGTGAATGCCCCGCTGCGTACCGGCGGCGGCCTGGGCCTGGGCGCCTTCTTTCATCATGTCCGGGATCAGGACGGCATTCAGGAGGCGCGCCACCATCTTTCCGTGCAGCCCGGCCAGCTGTTTTTCATCCACAAGCGGACGCGGTGAATAACCCGCCAGCTGTGAATACACGATAAAAGGATCAATCAGGCCCGGGTGATTGGGCAAAAAGAGAACCGGCCCCCTGACATCAAGGGTGTCCAGACCGCTTGTCGTAATACGGTAGCGCAGCGACAGGACCAGGCGCAGGAAAGTGCCCAGCGGGCTGTAACGCTCGAAGGGAAAAAGGACGCGCAGGCGCCGCGATACCCGGAACATGAAAAACAGCCCGGCAATGCCGCTCCACGCAAGCAGGGTGGATGGCTTTGCGCCGCCGGTAAGCTCATGCACCCAGTCAAACACCGCGAAAAGGAATCCGGCAAGGATAATGCCGGAAAAAGACGCAAAATTGGAAATCCCCAGCACCTTGCCCTTTTCCGCTGCATCCGGACGGATCTGTATGAAGCTCACGAGCGGAATGAGGTACACCCCGGCACAGATGCCGGTGATGAGATATACCGCCAGAAGAAAACCGGCAAGGACATAAGTGTTCGCCGGCAGGAAAATAACCAGGGAAGACAGGAGAATACCCGCCACCATCCCCGTACCGGCAGAAAACATACAGCGGCGCCAGACGGTTGCCTCGTGCCTGCCCGCCATGACAGCCCCGATGCAGACACCGACAGAAAGGGAAACTGCCAGCATGCTGGTCAGCGAAACACCCAGCCCCAGTTCGCGAACGCCGAGATTGTTGATGCAAATCAGGACAAAGGAGGAAATGGCGTAAAAAAAGGCTTCTCCGGCCAGCGTCAGGAAAAGATGCGGGTCCTCCCTGCGGCATTCCAGCGCATGACGCACCGAATCCGCCGGGCCGAGCAGCGGAAAAGGCTCATCGGAAAAATCCGGTTCGCGGCTTTTCCGGATGCCGAGTGCGGCCAGAATACCCAGGATAGCCACCACCACCCCGATAAAGGCAATAATAAGCCGCCCAGTGCCGAAATCCCCTTTTGGCGCATATTTTGAAAGCGTCATCTCCGGCACGTCCAGCAAAAGGCCGCCCAGTGCAATCCCCAGGAGGATCGTGGCCGTTGTCGCCAGCTTCATCAACGCATTGACGCGGGGCACCTGCTCCGGCGCAAAATTTTCCGGTATGGCGCCATTTAAGGCCGGGCTGAAAAACGTGGACTGCAGCCCCATGAAAAACACCACGAGAACCATCCCGCCCCAGCTCATCGACATCAGCGCCCAGACGCCGAGCAGCATGGCGGCAAGCTCCACCAGCTTGGAAAAGACAACCAGCCTGCTTTTGGCACGCCTGTCAGCCAGCCACCCGGCCCAGGCCGAGCAGATGACAAAAGGCAGCGCAAAAAGCACCGTTGCCACCCCCTGCACATAGCCGATATGGGCGCTGGAGGCTAAAAGAAGCGCCGCCTGCTTGAAAAAGTTATCGTTAAAAGTCCCCATCGCATAGCAGGCCCCCATGCTGAAAAGCGTTTTCCTGTTATCCGGGGGGATTTTCGCGGAAGCGGAAGTCGTCATGGCAGCCTCACCGGGTCGCGTTTTTTTCCGTCAGGATGTCCAGGTCGCTTTCAATATAAAGACGCAGTTTTTCCAGCGACTCCAAAAGCGGCTCATAGCAGATGGAATAAAGCGCCTGCCTTCCCTGCCTGCGCACCGCCACGATACCGGCCTCCTGCAGAACAGAAAGGTGATGGACTATCGTGGAGCGCCCCATTGAAAACATGGCGGAAATATCCTTGATCGACAGTTCTTCTCCCGGCTCGAAAAGCAGCAGGATCTGCTGCCGGGTCGCCTCTCCCAGCGCTGAAAACACCCGCGCTGTCGGCAGCCAGTCTTCAGGCAGCCTGTTGATGTACTCGGTTCTCATGTATTCCCTTCCTGAAAAGCCATAACCATATAACTAGTTTTTTGGTTATTAAAAGCCATAAAAAGGGCATTGTCAATACCTGCCCTGTTTTGCCTGCCTGATTAGTTTTGTTTGCTTTTTCACGAGGTTTGCACTATGGTGTGCGTATAGCGTTAAACAACAGGTGAAGCTTGTCTGTCAAACCTGATAAAAGCCGTCTTACCGCCCTGACAGTTGCCGCAATCGGCATTGTTTACGGCGATATCGGCACCAGTCCCCTGTATACGATGCGTGCCATTTTCGGCAATGTCGGCAACGTGGCCTTCACGCCGGAAAACGTTATGGGAATTGTCTCCCTGATTATCTGGGGACTCATTGTCATCGTGTCTGTCAAATACGTGCTTGTCATGTTGCGCGCAGACAACCGTGGCGAAGGCGGTACACTCGCCCTGATGGCGCTTGCACATTCGATCTTCCCCAAGAAGTCGCGCCTGTATTTCCCTCTTCTGGCACTCGGCGTATTCGGCGCATCCCTTTTTTACGGGGACAGCGTGATTACCCCGGCCATTTCTGTTCTTTCCGCCGTGGAAGGGCTCGAAACCGCCACACCCGTGCTCAAGCCTTACGTTATTCCCATTGCGGCAGTGATCCTTGTCGGACTCTATTCCGTCCAGTCCAGGGGCACGGCAGGCATCGGCAGGCTGTTTGGCCCGATCATGCTCTTCTGGTTTTTTCTTCTGGCGGTTCTGGGTATTGTCAATATTGTCTCGGCCCCTGAAATCCTGCTGGCATTCAACCCCTGGTATGCCGTGCGTTTTATCATCAGCAACCCGTTCATTGCCTTTATTGCCCTAAGCGAGGTCGTGCTGGCATTTACCGGCGCCGAAACACTGTATGCCGACATGGGGCACTTCGGCATCACGCCCATACGCCGCGCCTGGTTCAGGCTGGTCTTCCCCGCTCTTGCGCTGAACTACATGGGACAGGGCGGCCTGCTCCTCTCACGCCCTGAAACACTGGCCAACCCGTTTTTCATGCAGTTGGGCTCATGGAGCATTTACCCGCTGGTGCTGCTGTCCACGATAGCGGTCATCATTGCTTCACAGGCCACCATTTCCGGCGCGTTTTCCATTACCCGGCAGGCAATCGGCCTGGGTCTTTTGCCCCGCATGAAAATCATCCACACCTCCCCGAGCGAATTCGGACAGATTTACATTCCAACCATCAACTGGATGCAGATGTGTGCCGTCATCCTTGCTGTCATCGGTTTCGGCTCTTCCGAAAACCTGACGGCGGCCTATGGGCTGGCCGTTACCGGTGCCATGCTCATTACAACGGTTTTCCTCTTTTTCATCATGCGGTATCTCTGGAAAATCAATCTCTTTGTCAGCATCATCGTGCCGGTGTTTTTCGGCACCATCGATACCCTTCTCCTGACATCCAATTCGCTCAAGATCGGCAGCGGCGGCTGGTTTCCGCTTGCCATCGGCTTTGCCCTCTTTACCGTGATGATGACATGGCGCAGGGGGCGCCAGCTTCTCGGCGCCAGCCAGCTGAAACAGGCCATTCCGCTTGATTCCTTCCTGCAATCGCTCTTTTTCATGCCGCCTCATCGCGTTGCCGGAACCGCCATCTTCCTGAGAGGAGAACACGATGGCGCGCCGCAGGCCATCCTGCACAACCTTTCCCATAACAAGGTATTGCATGAACGCGTGTTTTTCCTGACGATTCACATGGAGGAAACGCCCTGGATACCGGATTCAGAGCGTATCAGGGTCCAGGAACTGGGACACGACTGTTTCCAGCTGGATTTTTACTACGGGTTCAATGATGAGCCGGATATCCCTAAAACACTGGAGCTGTGCCGGGAGCATGGTTATACCTTTGACATGATGACAACATCATTCTTTGTTTCGCGCCAGACTCTGATATCCAACCCGATTACGGGCATGGCAAGGTGGCGTGAAATGCTGTTTATCTGGATATATCGCAACGCGCGCAATCCGGCCGATTTTTACCGGATTCCGGCAAACCGGGTCATTGAACTGGGCGCCCGCGTTGAAATCTGACGCAGGCGGACCGCGCGTTTCAGGCTATTCGAGAACCGGATAATCCGTGTATCCCTTCGGGCCGCCCTGGTAAAACGTCGCGCGATCCGGCTCATTGTAGGGACCGCCACGGCGGATGCGTTCGACCAGGTCGGAGTTGGCAATATAAAGACGTCCGAACGCGACCAGGTCACAAAGGCCGTCTTTCAATGCCTGTTCTGCTGATTGGGCCGTGTAGCCGCCACACAGGATAATCGGGCCGCTGAAACTGTCCCGTATTTTGCGTTTGAGTTCCGGGGTCAGCGGCTCGCCGCCCACCCAGCTCGGTTCGGCGATGTGAAGATAAGCAATATTGCGGCGGTCAAATTCCTTTGCCAGATAAAGCGCCATGGCTTCGGATTCGGGATCATCGATGCCGTTGATATTGAAATGGGGGGAAATACGCACGCCCACCCGCGCGTTTCCTATCGTTTCGCACAGGGCATCCATCACTTCCAGGGTCAGGCGCGCCCGGTTTTCGATCGATCCGCCATACCGGTCTGTGCGGATATTGGAATTGGGCGACATGAATTGCTGCAGGAGATAGCCGTTTGCCGCGTGCTCTTCCACGAAGTCAAACCCTGCCCGCATGGCACGGATGGCAGCCTGGCGGTACTGTTCCACGATACCGGCCATCTCTTCCGTTTCAAGCGCGCGCGGCGTATCAACGGGTGCAAAGGCGCCCGAGCCGTCGGGGTTCACGATATAACACTTGCTGTTTTGTGCTGCCAGCGCAGAAGGCGCCACCGGCAGTTGCCCCTCTTCCTGCAGGGAGTGATGCGACATCCTGCCGACATGCCACAATTGTGCCGCCATTTTTCCGCCTTTAGCGTGCACGGCTTCCACGACCTTTTTCCAGCCGGCTTCCTGCTCATCCGTATAAATACCGGGAGTGAAAGCATATCCCTGCCCCTGCCGGGATATCTGGGTTCCCTCAGACACGATCAGGCCGGCAGTGGCTCGCTGGGCATAATATTCGGCATTCAGCGCCGTCGGCACATCGCCGGGCCTGCCTGCGCGTGAGCGGGTCAGCGGCGCCATGGCAACGCGGTTTGAAAGGGAAACATCGCCAACTTGAACGGAAGAAAGCAGCTTCATGGTCTACACCTCCATAACAGGTATTGCCGGAACCCGGTAAAAATCAATCGTCTTTCAGGACTTTGCCTTCACTGTCGACAACCCTGACTTTAACAGGAATTCCCTTGCGGATGCTGCCTGCCACGACACAGAAATCTTCAAATTGCGCCAGCGCCCTGTCCAGTTGGGTAAAAGACGCCTCTGGCCTGCCGAGCGTAATCGTGACATGGAGGCCGGCAATGCGCTTTCTGCCCTCTTCGTTACGGCCGGGAACCGCTTCGGCGTGTGTTTTCATCACGCCGGTATCCTGTTTGAATTTGCCCAGCGCAAAATTCAGCGACGCCGTCAGGCAATATCCGGCAGCCGCTGCCAGCAACTGCTCGGGCGTCGGCCCGCTGTTCGTCCCGACAGGCTCCGGTTCATCGATGTGCCATACCGGCAGGCCTTCTCCAAACCATGCACTGAACCGGAACCCCTGCACCTGCTCCAGATCAACGACCGGGTTATTGTTTTCCGCATGACTCATATCATTCTCCTTTTTCAGTCAGTGATGAGGCTGTCAATACGATAACAATGGCACGAAAAAAGAAACACCCCTTTTCAAAGGGGTGCTTTTGCCGGACACGCGCAGGGACGAAATGCTAAAATCACCATCGAACCCGCAAAGCGGTCCGACAACCCGGCTTCCCCCTTCCCGTATCTGTCATGAAAATATTTCCCGGATCATTCCTCTTACGGCTTGCCCCGGTTATTTTTTCAGTTGTACTGGCGGGGTGTGCGCCTGCATCACCATCCATTCATACCATGCCAGATGATTTTGTTTATGTCAGCGATATCGCACCGGATGTGCAGCTGGATATCCGCTACTACAGCAGCAACAATTTTTTGGGAACCCGGGTAGAGGGCTATGAAGCCCCGGTCGCCATCCTCAGCAGACCGGCAGCCATCGCACTCAAAAAGGCCAGTGACACTTTCATGGCGCAGGGCTACGCTATCCGTATTTTTGACGCCTACCGCCCCCAAACCGCTGTCAACCATTTCATCCGCTGGGCCGAAAATCCGGCTGATACCCGGACACAGGCCGATTATTACCCGCACCTGGACAAGCCATCGCTCTTCGCGCAGGGATATATTGCCGCGCGCTCCAGCCATTCGCGGGGCAGCACGGTTGACCTGACGCTGGTTGACATCAAAACCGGCAGGGAACTGGACATGGGCTCGCCCTTCGACTTTTTCGACCCGGTATCCCACCACGGCGCCACGCGCCTCACGGCCGAACAGATCGCCAACCGGAAACGCCTGACACACACCATGAAAGCACACGGATTTACGGCCTATCCCTGGGAGTGGTGGCACTACACACTTGAAAACGAGCCTTATCCCGACAGTTACTTTGATTTCGCTGTCCGGTAAAATAGCGAAAACCCTCACGTACGGAAAACCGGGACCATGCAGATTCACAACATCACAAACGATATTGCCTTCATCACCCGCAACAAAAAAACAAAGGAGGCGGTGCTGCATGTCGAAAAAGACGTCCCCTGGAAAATCCATGCCGGAAAAAGCACCGGAAAAACCGCTGACCTGCCGCTCATCCTGTCAGGAGACAAGGCCGGCACGTATCCCCTTCCCGTGGACCGGGCACGTCACGCCTGTTTTACTTTCCTGACGGCAGAGGAAACCCTGGTCCTTGCTGAAAACCATCTTCCGATGACCGGGGGATACAATATCCGTGACCTTGGCGGCTACCGGGGCGCCGATGGCAAACGCGTGGCATGGGGGAAATTTTTCCGCGCGGACGACCTGGCGCACCTGACTGATGAAGATGTTGCCTATCTGGCATCCATCCCCATTACCACCGTATTTGATTTCCGCACGCAAAGGGAAGTTGATTTCGCGCCGGACAGGCTGCCCTCCACCGTGAAAAACATTGTCCACCGTCCTTTGGCGCCCGGCAATGTCGCCCCTTCCGAGATACAGGACGGCAAGTTCGGCGCCTATGACGATACGGCAACCTTCATGCATGTCGTCTATCGCGAACTGGTCGCCAGCGAAAGCATCAATGCGGTTTACCGCGAATTTTTCGCGCATATCGCAAATGAAAACGAACTGCCCATCCTCTTTCACTGTACAGCCGGCAAGGACCGGACCGGGATCGCCGCCGCCTTCCTGCTTTTTGCGCTCGGCGTGGACAAGGAAACGATTCTCCAGGATTACATCGATTCCAACCGTTACCTTTCCGGGAAATACACCCGCCTGACGCAGGACAACCCCCAACTGGCCGTGCTCTACAGCGTCACGCCCGGTTACCTGCTGACCGCGATTGAAACCATGGAACAAACCTGCCAAACCGTGGAAAACTACCTTTCACACGTGCTGGAAGTGGATCTTGCCGCCCTGCGCGCAAAATATCTTTACTAGAAGACCGGTTGTTTGCCCGCGACAGCGGCTTTTTGACAAAAACCGCCCATGATTCAGCCTGTTGCATTTTTCGGGTGCACTTATCTCTTCTAAAGTTTACGGATAAACAGTCGAAAATATTGTTAAGAGTATTTTTATACCCAACACCTTTGCAGGAGGCACCTCATGAGTATTACCAGCATTGGCAGCAGTGCCAATTTAACCGCTGCCCGGCAAACCACTTCGACTGCCGGGCTGAACAACGAAGGCAAAGCCTACCTGGAGCAGCTTCGCAACAGCAACCCCGGCCTGAACATTGTTGTCAAAAACATCGGCACTGACAAGCAATACGAGGACTTTATGTTCAGCGCCATGGGAACCCATAACAGTGTTGCCGTGCCTGCCGGCGTTATCAACAGGATGGCATCAGACCCCTCCTATGCCGCAGAAATGGAAGGGCGTCTTTCAAACCTGCCCGATGAACTGGCAGAGATCAAAAAGGCGTGCGAGGCTGGCGGTTCCACTGTCTATGCCGTGGGTGCGGTAGTTGATAAGGATGGAAAAATAACCTATTGGGCCATTGGCGGTGACTCCAGACCCAGGGAGGCCCCCGGCAGCAAAAATAAAGAGTGGCTGGAAAAACAACTGGAGGAAAAGCGGGAAAAGGCGGCAGAAGAGCTTCGGCTTCAAAAAGCCGAGCAAAAGCAGGAATTGATTGATAAGCTGATCAATAGCAGGAATGATGCCGAGCCCAGACGGCAAAACGGCATCATCGCTATTGCCTGAAGATGTTGCGCCGGGATTTGTTTCAGGTCTTTATGGCGTAAACAGGCCTCGGCACCTGCCTGACGGCATCAGCCCACGCTGACGACCACCCGTCCCTTTATCCGGCCTGCCATCAGGTCCGGAATCGTTGTCAGCACCTCATCCAAGCTGATTTCATGGCTGATCTCCCCCAAAAGCCCGGCATCAACAATTTCCGCCAGCCGCCGCCAGGCTTCATTGCGCTTTTCCGGCGGACATTTCACGCTGTCGATGCCTGCCAGGGTCACCCCCCGCAGGATAAAAGGCGCCACACTGCCGGGAAAATCCAGGCTTTCCGCCATGCCGCAGGCCGCAACCGTGCCGCCATAGCGGATGCTGGCGCAGACATTGGCCAGCGTTTGCCCGCCAACAGAATCAATCGCCGCCACCCACTGTTCTTTCATCAGGGGCGTCCCCTTTGCAGAAAGCGTTGAACGGTCAATTATCTCGGCAGCGCCCAGCTTGTTGATCAGGTAATCCGTGTCCGGCCTGCCAGTCGACGCCGTTACCCGGTAACCCAGGCGCGCAAGCAGTGCAGTGGCAAAGCTCCCTACCCCGCCGCTGGCGCCAGTGACCAGGACAGGCCCTTTTTCAGGGGTGATACCGTTAAATTCAAGCGCCATGACCGAAAGCATTGCCGTATAACCGGCTGTCCCGATTGCCATCGCATCCTTCGGACTCAGGCTCTCCGGCAGGCAAGTCAGCCAGTCGCCGTTGACCCGTGCTTTTTCGGCCAGGCCGCCCCAGCGCGTTTCTCCCAGGCCCCAGCCATTCAGGAAAACGACATCGCCTTTTTTGTATTCCGGATGGCGGCTTTCATCAACCACGCCGGCAAAATCAATACCCGGCACCATCGGAAAACTGCGCACAACCGGCTTTTTACCGGTAATTGCCAGCCCATCCTTGTAATTCAGCGAAGAATAGCTGACAAGAACCGTCACATCGCCCTCAGGCAATTGTGACTCATCCAGTTCCCTGATTTCAGCCCTGTAACCATCCTGGGCGTCATTTTCAATTACAACTGCCTTGAATATCATGGTTATTCCTTATTCTTTTTTGATCATGTTATCTTCCTTGCCGGAAGGATAACATGCTCCGGCACCCTGGCAGACCGCTTCAATCCTGGCCTGACGCTTTGAATCGCGTCATGCTAAATAACGTGTATGCATAAACATATTTCATAAGAAACTGATGCGTTTTTATTTGTAAGTATAAAATTGCTTTACAGGCAGGAATAAATTCCATCAGGAAGATTTTCCTATAAAATGACAACCGCTGGATTTTCCAGTTAACAAAAAAACATAAGATAAAAAAACAATAAAATTTAAAAATAAAAAATAAATAAAAGGTTATCAAAAGCCGAAAAGCAGGAAGGCAGTCCAGACAGGCTGCTGTGAACGATCACAATACAAAAATATTAGAGGAATACAGACGTGAAAGCCCGTAGACTTGAATTGGATTCGCTTCCTTCAGTCACTATGGTCCCACCGACCGGTGACGCCAGGACAAAAAAAGCGAAAAGTGGGCGTGCAGTTAAAAAAGGAAGCAGCACCGCCAAGAAACAGAAATCGAAGGTCCAACTCTCAAAAGAACAGCAGGAGTTGGTTGATATCAAAAACACGCTCGGCCTTCGGCACCAGGATTTTGCCATTATGCTGGATATCGGCCTGCCACGGCTGTCATCCTACACCTACGGAAGAACCGCTTCCGTACCGGCTGAAGTCATGAATAATGCCCGCCAGCTTCTGGCAGAAAACAGCAAAATCTCCATGCAGATCAGGGAAAAGTTTTCCCGCCCCATGTCAGAAATTCTGAACGAGTGGGCAGAAAAACTGGGAACCCGTTCAGACGCCCAGCTAGCAGCCATGCTGGGGGTGGTCGGCATGACCATCAACCGCTGGAAGAAAAACGAAACCCGCCCGGATCTAAGTGCGTTAAACCGCTATGACCGTATTGTGGAGCTGATTGTCAGCAATACCAAAATCCGCAAATAACCTGTCCCTTTCCCCGGGCTTCCAGCGGAAGCGGACAGCAACGAAGATGGCCTGCTTTTCATGAAAACAATGAAAAGCAGGCCATTTTTCCATTTCTGCCAAAATTAGGGCATAATAGATTTATCTGATCCCGGTGTTCACTGGGTCTTCTCCCCCAAACGCTCGCCAGAGCCGTCTCCCGATTATTTTTATCATTAAAGCCATATGAAAAAAATTACGCCAGAGAGCCTGATGCAAATAGATCCGTCCATTTTCCCGCCGGAACTGCTTGGCCGGATGACGTTTACCATCACGCCCCCGACAAAAGACCCGCTCCCCCCCGGCCTGCACAGCCTTGGCCTGGCCGAAGAACGCGACACCCTCCTGCTTGTTCCCGAAGGCCTGGAACCCAGCAGGCCCGTTCCCCTTTTCGTGATGTTTCATGGTGCCAGCGGCAGCGCGGAAAAAGTCATGCCCTTTGTGACTGACTACGCCCACAAGCACAAGTTCATCATCATGCTGCCCCAGTCAACCTACTATACCTGGGACCTCACTATCGGCGGACACGGCCCTGACCTGGACCGGCTTGGCAAGGCGCTGAATATCGTTTCATCCCATTTTGCCATTGACCCCGAACATTTTGCGCTTGCCGGATTTTCCGATGGCGCCAGCTATGCCCTGTCAACCGGCCTGACGAATGGTGACCTGATCTCGCACATCATCGTGCTTTCCGGCGGCTTCATGAATGTCTACATGAAAACCGGCAAACCCCGGGTTTTTATTACCCACAGCCCGGAAGACGAACAGCTCAACATCAAGACAAGCGCTCTCAAACATCATAAAGAACTGAAAGAACTCGGTTATGACATCCATTTCGAATTATTTTCAGGACCGCATGTCATTTATCCACCCGTTGTTGAAAAAGCCATGGCATTTTTTCTTGAAAAAAAATCATGAACCCCTGAAAAAGAATCATGAATAAATGCCATAAACAATAAATGGCAACCATAAAGAAAACTGATACATCAGAACAAAGCGGGCGGCTTTCATTCAGGATAACGCCGCCGGCAAAAAAACCGTTGCTCGCCGGTGAGTACCGGCTATCGCTGACGGAAGAACGCGATACCCTGCTGATCGTCCCCCGTGGACTAACGCTGGAAAAGCCCGTGCCGCTTTTCGTCATGTTTCACGGTGCGCGGCAAAGCGCAAAAAACGTCATCCCTTTTTTGGCGGACCATGCCCGCCGCCGCCGGTTTCTTTTGCTGATGCCGCAGTCCACCGGACCGACCTGGGATATCTGCATGGGAGGATACGGCCCGGACGTTTCCCGGCTGGAAAAAGCCCTGCGCAGGATTTCAGAACACTTTGCCATTGATCCGGCACATCTTGCCTTTGCCGGTTTTTCCGATGGCGGCAGCTACGCCCTGTCGCTGGGTCTGACCAACGGCGATCTGGTTTCGCACGTCATTGGTTTTTCAGCCGGTTTCATGAAAGTGAAGAAAGAAACAGGCAGCCCGCCCGTCTTTCTCTCTCACAGCCCGGAAGATGAACGGCTCGACATCAGCAGATGCAGTGCCAGTATTTACGATGAACTCAAAAAGAAAGGAGGTGATGTCGTTTTTCATACCTTTTCAGGCGGCCATGTCATCCATCCACCCATCGTGGAAAAGGCCATGGCGTTTTTCCTGAAATAGCAGTTCCCGACCTGACGCTGCCTGCGAGGCGGCTTCAATATACAGAAACAACCTGAAAAAACGATCCATGCTGTCTGATGGCCGGAACATGTCAGGCCGTCTTTACCTGTCATTTCCCGCCGGGATCTCTCAAAACGCGCTTTCGTCAGCGGAAAGAACCCGCAGCAAGGCGAAAATCCGACATGCAGGCTTGATTGCAAACCCAACACATCATACAATAGCTTGGTTGTAATATAAGGTTGTTAACAACAGTTGTCTAACTTTAACTAGGTGGAACAAATATGGACCAAGAAAAAGTCAAGAGAAGAATTCGCTATCCTGGGCTGGAAAGCAAAATCATGAGTGCTGCCCAAGCTGCAGAGTTCATTAAGGATGGCATGGTTGTCGGCATGAGCGGCTTTACGCGTGCTGGTGACCCGAAGCAGATTCCGTTTGAATTTGCAAAACTTGCCGAAGGCGGCAAGCGCAAGATTTACCTGATGACCGGCGCCTCTCTCGGCGCTGACGTTGACGGTTCCATGGCACGTGCCGGCGCTATTTCCAAGCGTACTCCGTTCATGTCTGACCGCGACATGCGTGCAAGAATCAACAATGGTGAAATTCCTTACTACGATCTGAACCTGGGTGACCTGGCTCCGATGATCCGCAGAAAACAGCTGCCTGATCCGGATATCGCCGTGGTTGAGGTAACTGCCATTACCGAAGATGGTTATGCTATCCCGACGTCTTCCGTCGGCAGCACCGACGTCTTCCTGGAAAAAGGCAAGCAGATCCTGTTCGAAGTCAACCTGGCTGTACCTGATGGCTTTGAAGGCGTGCATGACATCTATGTGCCGCAAACCCGTAACATGCCTGCTCCTGCCGCTATTCCAATCATGGACGTCATGGATAAGGCCGGTACTCCTGGCATCAAGTTTGATCCGTCCAAGGTTGTCGGTATCGTACTGACCAACCAGCTCGACTCCGCTTCCGAAAACGTGCTGGCTGATCCGGCACAGGACGCAATGGCTGTCAACCTGCGTAACTTCTTCCTGAGCGAAATCAAGGCCGGCCGCATGACCGAAGCCCTCTTCCCGCTCCAGGCTGGTGTGGGCAGCGTGGCTAACGCCGGTCTGTGGGGCCTGCTCGAAGGTCCGTTCAAGGGCCTGACCATGTGGTCTGAAGTTCTGCAGGATTCCACCTGGGATCTGATCGACTCCGGCCGTATGACCTTTGCTACCGGTACCTCCATCACCGTTTCTCCGAAGAAAACCGAAGAAGTGTATGGCAACTGGGATCGCTACAAGGACAAAGTCTGCATCCGTCCGATCTTCATCACCAACTCTGCTGAAATCATCAAGCGTATCAACCTGATCGCTGTTAACACCGCTATGGACGTGGATATTTACGGTAACGTTAACTCCACCAACATCGCCGGCAGCAACATGATGAACGGTATCGGCGGTTCCGGTGACTTCGCTGTCAACGCGCACACCACCATCTTCCTGACCCGTGCAGCCTCTCCGGATGGCCGTCTGTCACGCGTTCTGCCGATGGTACCGCACGTTGATCACAACGAGCACAACGTTGACATCATCATTACCGACCTGGGTATTGCTGACCTGCGTGGCCTCTCACCAAGAGAGCGTGCTCAGAAGATCATCGCTATTTCTTCCCCGGACTACAAGCCGGCGCTCGAAGAGTACTTCCGTCTGGCATGCGAGCGTGGTGGTCACACCCCGCACATCCTCGAGAAAGCTTTCGAATTCTTCGAGAACCAGCGCAAGACCGGCTCCATGAAGGGCTAATCAGACGTTTTAACCACAGGCGCGTTAAAACGCTTCTGAGCTGACGTCAAACTGGCGGAGACACAATCTCCGCCAGTTTTTTTATACCCTGAAAAGGGAAAATACCACGCTTGCATCATCATTCACACCGGGCCAGGACGTTTTTTCTCGCCCTCCCGGAAAGCGCACATGAGACACTGATGAAAAATCAGAACTTGTGCGTCATGCCAAGCTGTATTCCCGTGACGCTGTCGCGTTCCATGCCGCTGTAAAAATTGCCGGTTGCCGCGTCATTGTAATCAGTGAAAGAAACCTGTCCGTAAACGGATGTGCGTTTGGAAAGATTATAGGTATAGCCAAGCGCATACTTGTAAGTATCCTTCGTACCGCCTTCAAAACCTGCGACACGGACGCCGCTGCTCCTGTCCCTGACGTTTTTGAGCCTGGCGTACTGGACAGACGCATCCAACTGGCCGGGGCCGATGTCCCACTCAAGGCCAAGAAGCCAGACACTTTCATCAGTTTTCGGATTGGTGGTACCTTTGTAATTGATATTACCGCCATTTCTGCGTCCTTTGCTGTCGCTGTCTTCATATAACAGGGTAACGCGTGCCGGGCCGAATTTATATCCCAGGCCGATATTCCAGACTGAGGAATCGTCAGAGTCAGAGGTACGGCTCCAGTTTGCCGTTGTCTGGAAAGAGCCGTTGTCATAGCTCAGGTTGATGCCATATCCATCATTGTCATAGCCGCTGATACCGCCGGTGCCCTTGGTATTTTGACCCAGAGTATAAAGCGCGCCAAACCTGAAGCCGTTCCATGCCGGGCTGTCATAGCGCGCCGTATTACTCACACGGGCAGAACGCTGTGAACTCATGATCATGGAACCGACACCATACTGATAAAACGGGTCAAAACGGCGGATCGTTTCGGTACTCAGTTCATTAACACGACCAAAACGGATTTTGCCCCACTCACTGTTCTCAAAACCCACGTTTGCCGCTCCATCCCAATCTGCACCACTGGCACCGCTTGAGCCGCGACCGGCGGGAATGCTGGTGTTACCCAGTGTTCCGTCATTGAGGTCAAAACGGCGCTCAAGCTGAAAGATGGCTTTCAGGCCACCCCCCAGATCTTCCGAACCGCGAAAACCGATTTTGTTATCCTGGTTGGCACCCATATAGATATCGCGCCCTGTCTGCTTGACATAGCCTGTATCCACAACACCGTATATGCTAACATTGGATTGCGCCCAGACTCCTCCTGAGCATGCTGCCAATACTGCCAGTGCGATTACTTTTCTTTTCATCGTTGCTTTCTCCTTTATTTGCCCTGTGTGGCCTGTCGATATTTCCGGGGCATATCCATGCATCCCGGACAAATTCATCTTGACGATGGTTTGTGACAGTTTTATGACAAACAGGAAAAAAGGACTGCCATGACAGAGAAGGTAGAAAATATTATTGTTTTTTTTTGCAACCGGGAAAAATCCCCGCCATTGTCATCAATCTGTAACACTTGCAAAGTATGCTGAACCTGCCAAATAAAGCCTGTCTTTATGAGGTATGTTGAAAATCCATTGTCGGGACGTATCGATTCTGTATACGTCCCTTTTTTATGCGCCCTAAACAGGCTTGAGTGCGGCTGTGTCACAAAACAGCATCATGAGAATGGCACCTTCCAATATGCACTGGGCTGCTGATGAATGCCCCCATTAACAACAGCCACAACAGAATCATAACCAAACAAAACGGCCGGAGTTCTGTAGAAGAACTCCGGCCGTTTATTCCGCTGATTACACTCCCCCGCTTTTGCTGGGCAGTTTGAATTGCCGGTTTTTCTGCTGTCGCTATCCCGGCAATTATGTTTTACTTGTCCTTGATGTGGTATTCGTCCCGATCCTTGTCCTGCAGGAAAATCTGGGCATAGTTCCGGGGATTGGCCAGCTCAAACTGTTCCTCCCCCCACTCGCGGCAATCATCGCAGCAATAGCGTGGGAGCTGGACAGCAAAGATATGGCCATGACGCCCTGTATCCGCGCTCGAATCCAGCGTAACAGCGCCACCGCAGTCATCACACTGCCTGACGACTTCATGCAGGTTTTCCCGAATCCGGGCGGTGTCATAGAAAATATTGACCGAACGCTTGTGGAACGGCTGGTCCGGGTAAACCTGGTAACGCAGGTCACGGCGGTTTTCCCAGTTATGCAGCGTGTAATCCTTCAGCTTGGCCAGAAACTCCGTGATGTGTTTCGGCTGAACCTGTTTGCGCGGGTCATAATCCGGCTCGCGGATATTGCTGTAATCCATGCCCGCCATCGCCAGGATAATACCGGTATTGATATACGGAAGCGCGCTCTCGATCGAATAACCGCCTTCAAGAACACAAAGGTCCGGGTTCAGGCGATGGTTGAGAACCGCATAGCCCTGCGCGGTAAACTTCATGTTCGTGATCGGGTCCGAATAGTGGTTGTCCTGTCCTGCCGAGTTGATGATCAGCTCGGGCTGGAAATCATTCACGATCGGCATGATGATTTCATCAAGCACGTACAGGAAGCCTTCTTCGCAGGTTTCCGGAGGCATCGGCAGGTTGATCGTCATGCCAAAGGCATTCGGGCCGCCCAGTTCATCCGGGAAACCGGAACCGGGATAAAGCGTTCTGCCATCCTGGTGCATGGAAATAAAGAGGATATCCGGATCGTGCCAGAAAATATCCTGAGAGCCGTCACCATGATGACAGTCTGTATCCACGATGGCGATACGGCGGATACCGTACTTCTCGCGGATGTATTCAACCATGATCGCTTCCATGTTCAGGGTACAGAAACCCCGGCTGCCATGCACCACGCGCATGGAGTGGTGACCGCAAGGACGAACCAGGGCGAAAGCATTGTCCACCTCCTTGTTCATGACCTTGTCCGCTGCCACCAGTGTACCGCCAACGGCAATCAGGTGAGAAGCGTGCACGATGGATTGAATGTCCGGCACACAGAAATGGACGCGCTGGATATCCTGTTCCGTACATAACACGGGCTTGTATTCCTTGATATTCTCAAAATCAAGCAGGCCTTCCTCGAAAACCTGGTCCTGTGTATAAAGCAGGCGTTCCTCGCGTTCCGGATGCGTCGGTGAAATGGCATAGTCAAATGCCGGGAAAAAAACCAGTCCTGTTGTCTTAGTCACGACATTCTCCCTAATTTGCTTCATGTTTGATCAGGCCCGGCTTGACCTGCAGCCTGACCCGAATGTTCTTGCCGGTAGTGGAAAAACTTCTCACCACGTTGAAGGACTGGATATCCGCCACTTCAACCACAATGTCTTCTTCCTTTGCACCCGCCGCCCTGGCTTTCTGGATGAGCAGTTCCTTGCCGAGATCGATAACATCTCTTTCCGTAAAGCTCGGCGGAATCCGCTGCAGCACGCCTTCTTCAGCGATGGAAAGCGAGCCGTCTTCCGTATCGGCCACCAGGTTCAGCTCGACCGTGGTTCTTGCCATGGCAGCACCGCTGGCGTTGATCACATCGGAATCCTCAGGAACGATTGCGGCATAGCCTGTCATGTCCTGCAGCGTTTTTGCCAGGAAAGGAGCAGGGCCACCGACGACAATCATTTCCACCGGTTTGATCTGGCGCCCTTCCAGGAGCTCGTGAATCGTATAAACCGGCTTGCCGTTGACTTCTTCCAGCATGCTCTTGATCTTCGTAGTGATCATGTTGCAGGCCAGGTCCAGTACTGCACGCGCTGTTTCTTCCGGTTTCTGCTTGAGCTGTGTGGCCAGGCTCTCCATTGCAGCCATGGCCTTGGCCTTGTCACCAAAATCTGCCAGTCCCAGCACAATCGCAGCATCAGAAGGCGTTGGCACAGGGCCATCCAGCGCCATGGAAGGACCCAGACGCTCCGGGCCCAGAACCAGCTTGCCATCAACCACACGGACATGGCTATCACCACCCACGCCGATTGACTGGGTCAACAGACCGCGAACCGCCGTCTTGTGCCCCTCGATCTGTACGCCAAGCGGCTCGAGAAGCGGCACGCCATCAGCAAAAAGAGCGATATCCGTCGTCGTGCCGCCAACATCGATGGAAACGGAATCCTTCTCAAGCGACACATACGGCAGCACACCCATGATGGTGGCTGCCGGGCCGGAAAGAATCGTCTGTACCGGCTGGGGCTGTGACTGCTTGTATTCAATCGTGCCGCCATCGGCTTTCAGGATATAGAGCGGCACATTGATGCCCAACTCGTTCATATACGCCTGGAGCTGTGTTACCAGGTTGGAATGCAGCGTCCACACGGCCTCATTGAGATAAGTCGTGGCGATCCGGCGCGGAAAATTGAGTGAGCCGGAAAGCTGGTGGCTCACGGAAACATGCTTGGCTTTTTTCGAGAAAATGGCCTCGGCGGTCTTTTCATGCGCCGGGTTTCGCGTGGCAAACTTGCCGATGATAGCAAAATGATCGATTTTCTTCTGCTCGAGGATGTACTGGACTTCTTCCAGTTCGGCCTTGTTCGGTGCTTCCGCTTCCATGCCGCGATGGTTCATGTAACCGGCAACCAGCCTGGTTTTTTTGGCCAGCGGGAGATCCTGCGGGGAAACGCCCGGGCCATTCATGACAATAAGGCCAACTTCATCAAGCTGGTCCTGCACAACCGCGTTTGTTGAAATCGTCGTGCTCAGAACAATCCGCTGGAGTTTTTTGATGTCCTCTTTTTCCGCAACGGCATTAGTTGCCATCAGGACGGATTTGAGGATGTTTTCCTTGTCGGTGAGAACCTTGGATTTACGGACAATCTGCCGGTTGTTCATCAGAACCGAATCGGTATGAGTACCGCCTACGTCAATGCCTAGAATCATGATGTTCTCCTTTGCAATGTGGCAGGTACGGTATGGGAAGAGAAAAAGAGTGCCATATCGTCTTTACATGAAAAAATGCTGCGGATGGATTTGGACAAACAAACCGGCATAAAAAACATGCCGGTTTCAGTGACTTGAGGCCATTACTGCCGTGACCATCCGCTATTGTACCATCGGCAGCATGATGCCGGTTGATTTTAGGAAAAGCAGGAAGCCATCAGGCCGTTTTTTTTGCCCCCTTTTCCAGCACGGCGGCAAAAAAGCCATCCGTCTGGTGGCGGTGCGGCAACAGCTTCAGATAATCACCCATCTCCAGGTCAATTTTCTGCTCCGCCAGGATTTCACTGATCGGGCGCAGGATAAAATCCGGGTGTTTTGAGAGGAAATCCTGCACCACCGCCTCGTTTTCCTCTTCGAGCAGGCTGCAGGTGGCATACACCAGCCTGCCCCCCGGCTTGACGAGGCGGGCGGCGGATTCCAGGATAGCGGCCTGCTTTTCTGTCAGCTCTGCCAGCCCTTCCGGGGTCTGCCGCCACTTGATATCAGGATTACGTCTTAACGTGCCCAGGCCGCTGCAGGGAGAATCAACCAGGACACGATCGATCTTGCCTGCCAGGCGCTTGATTCTCGCATCGCGCTCATGGGCAATGTGGATGGGATGCACATTGGACAGCCCGCTGCGCGCCAGGCGCGGCTTCATCTTTGCCAGGCGCTTGTCAGAAACGTCAAAAGCATACAGGCGCCCCGTATTTCTCATGTTTGTTCCCAGCGCAAGGGTTTTTCCACCGGCGCCAGCACAAAAATCCGCCACCATCTCGCCGCGTTTCGCCCCCACGATCTGCGCCAGTATCTGGCTGCCCTCATCCTGCACCTCAATGGCGCCATCCTTGAACAAAGGCATATTCTGCAAGGCCGCCTTCTTTCCCACCCTGAGTCCCAAAGGCGCATAAGGCGTCGGCTCGCACGCAATCGGTGCTTCTGCCAGCGCAGCCACCACTTCATCACGCTTCGCCTTGAGCGTATTCACCCTCAAATCCAGCGGCGCCGGCACATTCAGCGCCTGTGCCAGCAAAAGCGCCTCTTTTTCGCCATACTGTGCCACAAGCTTTTCAAAAATCCATTCCGGCATGTCCGCGCGCACCCGGGGAGCCAATTGGGAGCGGTCTATTTTTTCCATCCGCTCAAGCCAGTTGGCTTCCTCTTCAGACAGCTTGCCGATCATCTGCCTTCCGGCTGACTCTGCCAGCCCGAGCAGGGCCAGGCGCCGCATCATGGGGCCACTGCCGGATTCGGCATAATTCGTAAAAAACAGGCGATGGCGCAGCACAGCGTAAACCGCCTCGGCAATCGCGCCTCTTTCCCGTGGACCGATCTTGCGGTTTTCCCGGAAATAACGCGACAGCACGACATCAGTTGGTGCTGCAAAATTCATGATTTCCCGCAGCACCTGCTCGGTGTGGGTCAAAACCAGTGGGTGCAAATGCCTCATGAGAAATCTCCGGTTAAAACATATTCGCCCGGGGTGTTGATAGTGTCATCGAACACAACCCGTCCGTCCTGCAATCTGATCTTTCCCTCGACAAACCGGCGCACCACGCGGGGATAAAGCCGGTGTTCCTGCTCCAGTACGCGGGCAGCCAGCGCCGCTTCCGTATCATCCGGCAAAACGGGGACAACCGCCTGCGCGATGATCGGCCCGGCATCCAGCTCCGGCGTGACAAAATGAACGGTTGCCCCGTGCAGCCTCACCCCCGCCTCAATGGCGCGTTCATGGGTATTCAGGCCCGTAAAACTCGGAAGAAGTGAAGGATGGATATTGATGATCCTGCCCTCGTAATGCCGGACAAATTCAGCCGTCAGAATCCGCATAAAGCCGGCCAGCACCAGGAGGTCCGGGCTGTAGCGGTCAATCGCTTCCAAAAGCGCCGCATCATAAGACAGCCTGTCACCGTACTCACCCTGCGCGACAACCTGTGTCACGATCCCGGCATCTTTTGCCGTGGCAAGACCGGCCGCTTTTGCCGTATTGCTGATAACAGCAGCAATCCTCGCGGGCCAGGCTTCTGCGTGCAGCGCGCGAATGATGGCTTCCATATTGCTGCCGCGCCCGGAAATAAGAATAACGATATTTTTCATGCCAGCGATTGTACCTTTTATCCGGCCGGTTGCGGCGGCGCCCCGGGAAAAATGCCGCCACTGACCCGCCTGATACCGGCCAGGTCGTTCCAGCTTTCGACAGAAACAAACCCGTTTTCCAGCAGCAGCCGGCAAACCGCTTCCGCCTGGTCGTACCCATGCTCCACCAGGAGGCGGCCTCCCGGATTCAGCCATTTTGCCGCCTCCCCTGCCAGCACCCGGAAGGCTGAAAGCCCGTCATCAAAATCCGTCAGCGCATGTGCCGGTTCATATCGCAAATCACCCTGCGAAAGATGCGGATCGGTTTGTGCGATATAAGGCGGATTCGAAACAATCAGGTCAAAACGGGCTGGTGACGGCAAAGCGGCAAACCAGTCTCCCTGGCAAAACCGGATGCGTCCCTCTTTTCCCAGATTTCTCCCGGCATTCTGCCCGGCTATCTCCAGCGCGGCAGCCGAAATATCTGTTGCCATTACCTCAACATCCGGCCTTTCGTGCGCGACAGCCACAGCAATGGCACCCGTACCGGTTCCCATATCCAGCATTTTCCCGCCGGCAGGAAGATAACCCGCTGCCAGTTCAACCAGGAGTTCCGTTTCGGGCCGGGGAATCAGCACATCCGGCGTCACGCGAAACGGCAGGCCATAAAATTCCCGCACTCCCACCAGATGCGCAACCGGCTCCCCTTTCAGCCTGCGGGCAATCAGCCGGGATACCGACTTCGCCTCCTCCTCATCCAGCAACCGCTCCGAACGGGTTATTAACTGGACATGGGAAAGCCCCAGCGCATGCTCGAGCAGAATCCGCAGATCAACCGGATCAACCGGCGAGCGGTGAAAAAGCGCGGCAATGGATGTACCGGGTTTAATACCGGTAAAGGACGCACCCGCATCTGGAGCATGTTGCGGTAAAGGGGATGTCATCAGAAAGCGCCTTAACTGCCGCGGCGCAGCATGATAATGAAGAAGATAAAGGCAAAAAGCATGAACCAGGCCAGTGACCATTCCGGTGGCGTCAACCCCAAAATCCGGTCAAGCACCTCGCCGCAATATCCGTCTGCCTTGAAAACGGACGGCAGCCATTTGGCTGGCAACAGGCTGTTCATGAAGGCTTCCAGGGGATCACGCCCGCACTGTACTGACGGGTTTTTCATTGCCCAGAGCTGGGATGAAGCGGCAACCGCACCGCCGATAGAAGCCAGAAGAGACAGAAAGGAGGCAAAACGCACAAATGGCGTCAGCCGTCCCAGCACACAGAAAAGCACAATGGCGGCATAGGCGTAGCGCTGCACCACGCAAAGGGGACAGGGAAGCACATACTGGTAATGCTGGAGATAAAAGGCAAACAGCAAAAAGCTGCAGCACAGCAGCATGATGAAACCAAGTAACTTTCTGGAAGTCATAATACAGGTGTTATACCGGCAGAAACAAAATCGGACAAATGACTTTACAATTTTTAACCAAACAGATCCCTCCGGCTTAATGTGGCACAACAAACCGGCATTTGCCATACAGGATCCCCCGTATTAACCGGTCCTGAAGATAGCCGTCAGGCATTTTCTCCCATTTCGGCCAGCAGTTCAGCCTTGTGTTCCGTCGCCAGCGCGTTCGTCAGTTCATCCAGGTCGCCATCCATAACCGATTCCAGCTTGTACAGCGTCAGGTTGATGCGATGATCCGTTACCCTTCCCTGCGGAAAATTGTAGGTGCGAATCCGCTCACTCCTGTCACCCGAGCCGACCAGGCTCTTTCGCGTGGCGGCTTCCTTTGCCTGCTGCTCCCGCATCTGACCGTCTCTGATCCGCGCAGCCAGAACGGACATGGCCTGCGCCCGGTTTTTGTGCTGGCTTCGGTCATCCTGGCATTCCACCACGATTCCCGTAGGCAGGTGGGTAATCCTGACAGCCGAATCCGTCTTGTTCACATGCTGCCCGCCCGCGCCCGATGCCCGGAAAGTATCGATGCGCAGCTCGGCGGGATTGATCTGCACCTCTTCAATATCATCCGCTTCCGGCATAACCGCAACCGTGCAGGCCGACGTATGAATCCGCCCCTGCGTCTCGGTCACCGGCACCCGCTGGACACGATGCCCGCCCGACTCGAATTTCAGCCTGGAATACACACCCCGACCAACAAGACGGACAATCACCTCGCGATACCCGCCCAACTCGGACGGAGAAGAAGAAACAATTTCAGCCTGCCACCCGTTGTGCTCGGCAAAACGGGTATACATGCGCAGCAGGTCACCGGCAAAGAGCGCTGACTCATCCCCGCCAGTGCCGGCCCTGATTTCCAGGAAAATATTCTTGTCATCATTCGGGTCTTTCGGAAGCAGCATCACCTGGAGCTCTTCCTCCGCCTTCTTCATCTTTTCCTCTGCCGCCTCGATTTCCTGCTGCGCAAATTCCTTCATTTCCGCATCCTGCAGCATCTCTTCAGCGGCCGCCCTGTCAGACATGGCCTGGCGGTACCCCTCAAAAAGCGACACGATCGGTGAAATCTCCGCGTGTTCCCGTGTCAGGCGGCGGTAATTGTCCTGGCTGGACGCCACATCCGGCTGCATGAGCAACTCATCCAGTTCCTGCAGATGAAGCGCCATTTGCTCCAGTTTGGCGAGCATCGAAGGTTTCATGGTTATGGGATAACGGATAAAAAATAAAAGTGAATTATACGTGAAGGGCAAAGCATGTTCATACAAAGAAACCGGCAGGCGGTTTTGTCATTCACTTTTCATTCAGCGCGTGCAACTGGTAGCCGAAACCGTAAACCTGCTCCAGGAGAAAACCGTTTTTCGGTTTCAGGTTCAGCTTGTTCCTGACGCGGGAAACATGCGTATCAATGGTTCTGGCCATATCATTGCCATCCATTTTCCATATAGCCTCGGCAATATGGGCGCGGGAAAGTGGCATGCCGATATGACGGAAAAAGAGGAGTGCCAGATCAAACTCCTTTGCCGTCAGGCGAATACCCTCCCCCATGTATTTCACGTTATTGGGATACCGGTCAAACTCAAAATCACCATACTTCAGGTGCTGATGCGCGCCCCTTTCCGGGGCAATCTGCCTGGCCAGCACGCTGATGCGCATCTGCAATTCATGCTGCCGCAGGGGAAGACACAGAAAATCATCCGCACCAACAGCCAAGCCCTCGCTTACAGATGCCACCTGCGCTGTTTTTGCCAGAATCAGCACTTTTTTCAGGCCCTTTTCCTTGGCTGCCTGAATCATCGGCGACAATCCCTTTTCCATTTTCTCAACCCCGACAAGCAGGATATCAAAGGCGTGCGTCTGTATCGCCTCAAGGAAACGATCCCTGTTGCGGTAGAGCAGACACGTATAACCCGCTGCTGAAAGGGAGCGAAACATCCTGTCGGCACGGATTCGCTCGGAATCGAGAATGGCTATCTTCATAAGAAAACAAAATAAAAACCTTCAAATCAGTATATTACCGAAAAACGGCCGTGGGGAAATTTGTTTCAGCAAATAAAAATAAACTTCAGGCTTCGCCCAGGGCAGGCTCACATACAAAGAATATTTGCGAAATGATCACATTGACAATAAAATGGTTGGTTACTGTTTTCACAACAGTAAAAAAATAACTCGCATATTTTGAAAAGAAATATGCGAGTTGTTATTTAAATTTCCAGAAAACCTCTTATAAAAACAGTTCTTATGCCATTTTCTTAACCCATTTTACAAGGATAAAAAATTGAACATTCTACGCGAGAATTTTACGGGTAATCTGCTCATGATCGGACTGGGCAGCATTGCAAAGGGTGTTATCCCGTTATTTTTGCGTCACCTGACGATCACGCCGGACCGGATCAAGGTGATTTCCGCCAATGCAGACGATGAAAATCTTGTCGACACTTACGGCATCACACATCAGCAAGTCACCCTGACTGAAGAAAATTTCCGGGCCATCATTGAGCCAAACCTCAAAAAAGGTGACTTCATGGTCAACCTTTCCGTCAATGTTTCCAGCCTGTCCCTGATGTCTCTCTGCCGCGAAAAGGACGTCCTTTACATCGACACATCCATTGAGCCATGGGAAGGCGGCTACACCAGGGAAACCTCTACGCTTTCCGAGCGCTCCAACTACATGTTGAGAGAACAGGCCCTGGAATTTGGCCGAAAACAGAAAGATGCCCCGACAGCCGTCATCTGCCAGGGAGCCAACCCGGGCGTTGTATCGGGCTTTCTCAAGCAGGCGCTTTTGAACATGGCGGCGGACAATGGCATCAGCGCCACTCCCGCCACCCGGGAAGACTGGGCAGAACTCGCCCGGCAGCTCGGCATCAAAACGATCCATGTCGCCGAGCGTGACACACAGAATGTTGCAATGTACAAACCGCGCAATACCTTCATCAATACCTGGTCCATTGACGGTTTTATCGGTGAAGGACTGCAGCCCTGTGAACTGGGCTGGGGAACCCATGAAAAACACTGGCCGGAAGACGGCGTGGAACACGAGACCGGCTGCAAGGCCGCCATCATGCTTTCCCTTCCGGGCGCGTCAGTCCAGGTCAGAAGCTGGACACCGCTTGAAGGTGCCTATGTGGGCTATCTCATCACACACAATGAATCCATCTCCATTGCGGACTACCTGACCATCAGGGATGGCGACAAGGTTGTCTACCGCCCTACCGTGCATTATGCCTACCACCCCTGTGACGATGCCGTCCTTTCCCTGCATGAACTGGCCGGAAAAAACTGGCACGAGCAGCCAAGGAAAATCCTGATCCGCGACGAAATCAATCATGGCCTTGATGAACTTGGCGTTCTGCTTATGGGCAACCAGAAAGGCATCTACTGGTATGGCTCACGCCTGACCATCCACGAAGCCCGCGAGCTTGCCCCCTTCAACAACGCAACCAGCCTTCAGGTTGCCGCCGGGGTTCTTGCCGGAGTCATTTATGCCATCCGCAACCCCCGTGAAAGCATTCTCGAGCCGGATGACATTGATCACAATGCCATGCTGGAAATCGCCGGTCTTTACCTTGGCGAAATTACCGGTGAATACGGAGACTGGACACCGCTTGAGGATCGCCACTTCCCCTTTAAGGAAGACCTGGATGAAAGTGATCCCTGGCAGTTCAAAAATATCCGCGTCAGATAAACAGCGCGTCAAACAAAAATGCCGTCCAGCCGGACGGCATTTTTCATACCCGCAACCACAGCTTTCGCCTGCCCGGATCGCCAAACCCCTGCTTTTCAAAAAAAGCGCGGGCCGCATCCAGATGAAAAGCCAGCGGAAACATCACCATCAGGCGCCGCCAGCGCTTCTGCCCTGCCAGCTCTCTCGTTTTTGCCATCAGGCGCCGCGCAATACGGCGCTGGCGATAAAAAGGACGAATATAAATCTGCTCGATAATGCCGTGCGGATCATTGGAATACGGCAGTGATTCAAACACCGTCACATATCCCAGCGGATGGCCGCGAACCGAACGCGCAATCAGAACCGCATAATCCGCATTTTCCAGAAATGCGGACAAGGCAGCTTCCTTTTCCTTCTGCTCAAAAACGAAGTCAGCTACACCGGCCAGCGCAACCATCTCGGCCTGATACTCGCCTGCCATGGCGGCGAGATCACGAACATCGTTCAAATCCGCTCTTTGGATTTCAACCTTCATTTGCCCCAGTTGCAGGGGCCGACATAGGCATCCTTCTGCTCGTACTTCTCACCCGTTGCAATGACCGTGCCGTTATCTTCCCGCTTTAAAACCGCCAGCTCCTTTTCCTTATCTTCCATAAGGATGTAATCCACGCCGGGCAATAACTCCGCCTCAAGACTGTAGCAGCGCAAATCAGTTGGAGAAATGACATGGCCGGACTGGATATTCATCCCCATGATTTTATGATGTCCCGGCTTGATCACATAAACATAATCGCTGTAGGGATTGGGCAGTTTCAGGCTGTCGAGACGCTGATCGTCCAGCCCCCTCATAAACATGGAGCCCTCCTTGATACGGGCCGTCTCCGCCGGCTTTCCGACAGGCGCACCGGCAAGCGGATACTCCATCGGTTTTTTATTACAGGCAAAAAGACAGCAGCTCAGGGCAAAAATAAGAAAAAATTGAAATCGGGAAAACATGAAAGACAAAAAAATTAGTTTGAGCGGATCTTGACGACAAAACGCCAGATACCGCCAATGATGATAGGAATAATTGCGGCACAAACGCCTAAAAGAACAATGGTATTCAGATGGTCACGGATAATCGGTATATTGCCGAAAAAATAACCCGCTACAACCAGGCTCACGACCCAACCCACTCCGCCGGTAATGTTATAAAACTGGAAACGGCCAAACGGCATGCCTGACACCCCGGCAACAAAAGGCGCAAAAGTCCGGACAATCGGCACAAAACGGGACATCGTGATGGTTTTGCCACCATGCTTCTCAAAAAAAGCCTGGGTATGATACAGCGACTTTTTATCGATCCAGGCATAATCCCGGGTAAAAACGCTCTTCCCCACTTTCCGGCCCACCCAGTAATTAACCGTGTTGCCGGTAATGGCGGCAATAATCAGAAGCGTCATCAAAAGCCACATATCCATGGCACCCGTGGCGCAGAATGCCCCGGCGATAAAGAGCAGCGAATCTCCCGGCAGAAACGGCATGACAACCAGGCCCGTTTCACAAAAAACGATGCCGAAAAGCACGATATAGACCTGTGTTCCATACTTGCTGATGACCACACCCAGCGTTTTGTCGATATGAATGACCATATCGAGGAACTGCATGAAATCCATAGTTATCCGAAAATCAAACCAACAATCCGCTGCGCAGTAAACGTCAGAGTGCACAGGCCGCAAACAATTGAAAGTATACTCCCAGTAAAGCGCTTCATGACACAAATCAGAAAATATTCTGCCTGAGCAGGGCGGCTTCTTTCGCTTTCACGCCAAAGTGCCAGTCAGACTATAATTCACTCATGACAAAAGAATTGCAACAACCCGAACAAGGTCCCCGTGATGCCCCCATCCGCCTTCTGCCGGATCAATTGATCTCCCAGATTGCGGCAGGCGAAGTCATCGAGCGCCCGGCTGCCGTCGTCAAGGAACTGCTGGAAAACGCCATCGATGCCGATGCCACACGAATCGATATCCGCCTTCAGAACGGCGGCATCAAGCGGATTGCCATTACCGACAATGGCAAGGGCATTGAACCTGACCAACTGGGGCTGGCGCTCACACGGCATGCCACATCAAAAATAGAAAACCTCCACGACCTGGAAAATGTCACCTCACTGGGCTTTCGGGGAGAGGCGCTGGCATCCATCGCCTCCGTTTCCGACATCGAAATTCATTCCCGCACAGCCAGCGCGGCCCATGCCTGGAAAATCAGCGGCTCAACCCTCTCGGACAGCCCCGCCCCGGCTTCGGGGCAACTAGGCACGACGGTTGATGTGCGCGAACTGTATATCAACACCCCTGCGCGGCGAAAATTCCTGAAAACCGAACAAACCGAATACGGGCACTGTCTCGATGTGATCCAGCGGATAGCCCTTGCCAGGCCCGCCATCCACTTTACGCTCTCGCACAATGACAAGCCGGCAACACAATGGCTGGCCGGCACACTTGAAGAGCGGGCTGCCATGATCCTTGGAAAAGAATTTGCCGATGCCAGTCTCTACATCGACCAGGACGTTGGAGAAGGCGCGCAAAACCTGCGGCTTCACGGCTTCATCGGCTTACCTGCCGCTTCCCGCAGCCGGGCAGACTCCCAGTATTTTTATGTCAACGGGCGCTTCGTCCGTGACCGTCTTTTAACCCACGCCGTTCGCGCCGCGTATGAAGACGTGCTCTTTGGCAACCGTTTTCCGTCTTACCTCCTCTTTCTGGACATCCCCCCTTCCGCTGTGGATGTCAATGTGCATCCGGCAAAAATCGAAGTCCGCTTCCGTGACAGCAAAAGCATTCACCAGTTTATCCGGCATACCGTCAACCGTGCGCTATCCAGAACCGCAGACACCGCATCACCCGTACCGGTCCCGCCGCCCTCTGTCATCAGGGCAGGCTCTTCAACCGGAATATGGCGATCAGAAACAGCCAGCCGCAACATGGTCCGGCAAAACCCGACCGAATACGGCAGCTTTATCTCTGCCGCCCTGAAAGGCAAACTTCAAAACCCGCCGGAAGACACCCCTTCCCTCCAGCTGGAAACCCACCAGGCATCGCCGGCTTATTCAGACGAAAACACCCAGGCAGAAGAGGCGCATCCGCTGGGTTATGCGCTGGCACAGCTCAGGGACACCTGGATCCTTGCCCAGAACACCCGGGGCCTGGTCCTTGTTGACATGCATGCCGCACATGAGCGCATCCTGTACGAAAAACTCAAGGCTGACGTCAGTGCCAATACCCTCCAGACACAATCGCTCCTGATACCGGTTTCCTTCAGGGCAGATCACATCCAGGCAGGCACAGCCGAAGAACACCGCGACACCCTGCTCTCCCTCGGCTTTGACATTTCACCCCTCTCGGAAGGCACACTGGCCATACGCAGCGTACCGGCGCTCCTTCGCGAAGCCGATATCGAATCCATGGTCAAGGAGATGCTCCTTGAACTCCACGAATACGGTGTATCCGCCATCGCCGGTGAAAAACGCAACGAACTTCTTGCCACCGTTGCCTGCCATCGCTCAGTACGGGCCAACCGCACCCTGACCCTGCCGGAAATGAATGCCCTCCTGAGACAGATGGAAGTCACGGAAAATGCCGACCAGTGCAACCACGGCCGTCCCACCTGGATACAGATCGACTGGCAGACACTGGACTCCTTCTTCATGCGCGGACAGTAAATTCCCGTCATGTCTTCCCGAAAAAAACCTTTTGCTGTTGCCATCATGGGGCCGACTGCATCCGGCAAGACTGCGGCAGCACTTGAAATCGCCCGCCATATACCCGCTGAAATCATCTCCGTTGATTCCGCGCTGGTCTATCGCGGAATGGATATCGGAACGGCAAAGCCCACCGCAGAAGAACGCGCCCGGGTTCCGCATCACCTGATCGACCTGATTGATCCCAGGGACGCCTATTCCGTTTCGCAATTTACAGAAGACGCCACCCGCCTGATCCATGACATCACCGCGCGCGACAGGCTCCCTGTTCTTGCCGGTGGCACCATGATGTACTTCAAGGGACTTCAGACCGGCCTGGACGACCTGCCACCAGCCAACCCGGAAATCCGCGCCCGGCTTGATGAAGAAGCGGCCACCCAGGGTTGGCCGGCGCTTCACGACAAGCTCGCCCGCCTCGACCCGGATACCGCCATGCGGCTGAAGCCCAACGACGCGCAGCGCATCCAGCGTGCGCTGGAGATTATCGAAATCACAGGCCAGCCCCTCTCCCGGCTTCATACCGGAAGACAAAAAACCGTCCTGCCTTTTACCCTGCTGCCCATTGCACTGGAACCCGCTGACCGCAGTGTCCTTCATCAGCGCATCGCCACGCGCTTTGACCGCATGCTGGAAAATGACGAGTTGATAGACGAAGTCCGCAAGCTGCAGGCCAGGGGCGACCTTCACCTGGGCCTGCCATCCATGCGCTGTGTCGGCTACCGTCAGACATGGCAATACCTTGAAGGCGAATTCGACCGGAAAGCCCTTCGCGAAAAAGGCATTGCCGCCACGCGCCAACTGGCAAAACGCCAGTTGACCTGGCTTCGCGCCATGCCAAACCGGCATGTCATCGATTGCCTGGCACCCGATGCACAAAAACAGATTGTCCGCCTTGTCAAAAAAAACCGGGACTGAACGTACCCACCATCTTGACAGCGCAGCCTAAAAGACGCAAAATTACACGCTTTCGGTGATATAGCTCAGCTGGTTAGAGCACAGCACTCATAATGCTGGGGTCGGTGGTTCAAGTCCACCTATCACCACCAGAGAACATCACAGGAATCCGCACAGCCTCACGCTGATGCGGATTTTTTTATGCCGCCTGCCAAAACAGCCATTCTGCGTAACCGGCGGATTTTCCCAAAGCCTCTCCCTCTAAAAAGCAAAAATACGGACAGGTGCAGGGCTATGTCAGCTTATGCGAAAAACACGCACAACCCTAAACGGTTTTTTTGACTGATGAAAAGGCATCAAGGTACTTGTCGACGTATTCCTGGATCCGGCGGGCCTTGTACTGCATGATGTAACGGGGATGCTCAAGTGCAATGAGCTTTTTGAAAAAACCGGATTCATCGTTGGCGCGGGACAGGTACTCCACATTTTTCCCTGTCCCCAGGACAAAACCGGTATCGCCTGAAAAACCAAAATCCAGTTGCCGCCTCAGGCTTTCAACCATAAAACCCTTTACGGCAGCATAAAGCGGCTTACTGTCGTAATAATTGAAATTGACCTCCCTGCCTGTCCTGCCCGCCCTGGTAAAGCCCAGCGGACAGAAAGAGGTGATATAAAAATCGCCGTAAAAAGCGGCCTCTCCACCATACTGGCGGATCATTTCATACATGAAAACACTTGATGGCTCGTGGGTTATCATCCCCTCGTAACCGGTTATCCCGCAACGCTCCACCAGCCGTTTCGGATCGGTAAAGGGCACACCTGTCAGGCCGGCCCCGAAACGCCCGGGATTGATGCCGACAATTACATGGCGCGGGGAATTGTCGGCATAATACTTGCGGTAAAAAGCAGAAGACGCTGCCAGTGCCGAAGGATTTTCCAGAAAAGGATTCATGACGTGAATCCCTTCAGGCAATACGCCATCAAAATAAAGGGACGCGTTGAAATCAATGATCCTTTCCGCCAGTGTTTTGCTCTTCATGCCGTATTTTTTCTCAATGGGATAACCCGCTGTTATTTAAAGATTTAGCCGTTTTTTCGGAATGCAGGATGGCATATATTGCCATAATGAGCGCCTGAAAGCTCTTGCGCTATTCATTCGCTTTGTTATAATTGCACGTCTTGGCCTGGTAGCTCAGTTGGTAGAGCAGAGGACTGAAAATCCTTGTGTCGGTGGTTCGATTCCGCCCCGGGCCACCAGAAAACAGAAAACCCGTTTCATGCTTTTTGCCTGGAACGGGTTTTTGCTTTTCTGCTCTCCGGGAAAACTTCCCTTTCATGCAAAGACTGGAAAACATCACATCGCCAGGTATATGCCGTGCCGCTTTGTCCCTGTACTTTCAGAATATCCCGAAAGTAAAAACGGACCGGCTGAATAATCAGGCGATCCATTTTCCGTTTCAGGTGACAGCCTGTCGCTTCCCCCTCAGATAATGCAGGAATAATCCCGTCTGTAAATCAAAAACGTGATTTTGATTTACGCGATGTTTTATTGCGGTATTTGCGGATGCCAAATGAATAAATAAACAGGATAAAAGACTGACAGGATTGAATCAGTTAAACACTGCATATTCTTCAAAAAACCTCTGCCATTAAAACGGACTGGCGTTTTAATGGCGTCTCAGAGATCCGCCTGCGTGATGTTTTCCCTTCTTTCCGGAAATTTCTCTTCAACAAAGTCCTTGACCTTGTTTTTCAGTTCCGGATGCTCGATTTCGGCGCGACTGAGAAAAGACTTGTAAAAAACCGTTTCATAGAGCATCACAATCCCTGTGCGGGTTCCGATGGAAAGCGAGTTCCACTCTTCCTTTGTCGGCGCCCAGCACATCCACGCAGGGTCATTGCGCATCTGGTCTATCGAGGTATTGAGCTGATCTTCGAGCTGCCCCAGAAAAAAATCATCATGATCCAGCACATCGGCCAGGTTCATTGCCTGTACTGTCGGGATATTAAGGAATTCAGCGATTTTTTTCAGCTTTTCCTTGCTGAGCGAAGAGATTTTTCTGTGACCGTTTGCAATGGAATACCAGTAAATCGGGGTAACCCCGATCATGTCGGCAATATAGCGATCCTGCAAACCCAGTTCGATAGAACGGGTACGGATCTTGTTGATCAGGCGAAAGCCGGCAATTTCACGATTGCGGCTTCTTTTAACATTATTTTCTTTTTTCGCACTCGCAGAGACCGTGCGGGAATTTCCCGTTTCGCTTTTTGGTTTTTTAGTGCGAGATTTAGTTAACTGCGACATTAGCCTCCCCAACAAATATTGCAATTATTCATTATTATTAATACTGCAGAGCGTTATTTTATCAGACGAAAAAGTCTTTCTGAATAAATATATTTAAAAACCATTCATATAACAAATCTAATATATCAGTTTAAAACTCTCATTATTCAATAATCCCCGTTATTTACAAAATGAGGATTTAACTGTATTTCGTCTTTTAAAACAGTTTTCTGCAGAACCTGAAATTACCCATACAAAACAAATGATCGCCATTCATTTATTGGTGATGCAGGATATCGAACCAAAAAGGAAGATCAGTAAAAAAACGGAAAATAATCCGTATTCAGTGACACAACCCTTTTTCTTTATCTCCCTGCCGCAACCATCAAATGCCCCCCGTACCTGAGCAAGCACTTTTCTTTTAAAAAAACTAACTCAGGTGCTGATACTTATTACTTTCCAGTATCAGCCACATCCCGTCTGGCAAAATAAGTCCTTAGATTTCAATATGCTACATCATTCTCCTCTTGATTATACCAATATAATAAAAATTTATATACATATCATTTATGTATATAGGTTTGATATATACATACCTGTTTCATCCCTGTAATCTATGAAAAAGAAGTACGAAAGCGCGGGGCTGATCAAGCAGCAAAAAGACTGAGACCTCACCCGTTGCTTTCTCAGGCATGAACGGAGGAAGTCATGAAGAATTTGAAAATAGGACCCCGGCTTACGATCGGGTTTATCAGTGTATTAGCCCTGATGGTGATCATGGCGCTTACCAGCACCTGGCAGTTGCGACGTGTGGACACGGCTGTTGATGACATGCTGGCAAACGTTGTCTCACAGGAACTGGCGGCCAAGGAATGGCTGGCCAACACCAAGCTCAATGGCGAACGCGCCTATATTGTGGCGGTCGGCGTCAATGCGGACGATGAAGTTGCCATCAATAAGAAGATGAAAGAAACGAGCGCAACGATCACAGAAATCCAGAAAAAACTGCAAAGCCAGAAGCCGGATGAAAACGAAGTAAGGCTGATGGAAAATATCCAGGCAAACCGTCAGAAATACGTGAGTATCCGCGGCGATGCATTAAAACTCAAGACGGCAGGCCAGACAGCAGAATCCAGGCAGATGATCCGGGAAAAAATGGTGCCGGCCTACAACACCTATGTTGAGAGCATTGAAAATTTTGCGGCATACCAGAATGAGCTCAGCAAAAAAACCAGCGATGACATCACCGCTATTTACTACAATGGCGTGTTGATCGTCGCAGCACTGACCTCTTCGGCTGTATTGCTTGGTCTTTTCATTGCCTGGCGGCTGACATCGGGTATCACCGGCCCGTTAAACCAGGCTGTGCGCGTAGCCCAGACGGTAGCTTCAGGTGATCTGACAAGCCAGATCGATGTCACTACAACCGATGAAACCGGCAACCTGATGCAGGCCTTGAAAGACATGAATGAAAGCCTGCTGAAAACCGTATCGGAGGTCAGGACAAGTGCTCAGACGATTTCCATTGCCGCATCGGAAATCGCTTCCGGCAACCAGGATCTTTCTTCCCGCACCGAAGAGCAGGCCAGCGCGCTTGAAGAAACCGCATCCTCAATGGAAGAACTGACATCCACTGTTCGCCAGAATGGTGACAATGCCAATCAGGCCAACCAGCTTGCCTCTTCGGCAACCAGCATTGCTGTCAAAGGTGGCGAGGCCAATGCGCGGGTTGTGGAAACCATGCGGGAAATTGATGAGTCAGCACACCAGATTGAAGAAATCATCGGTGTCATTGACGGCATTGCATTCCAGACCAATCTTCTGGCCCTGAACGCCTCGGTGGAGGCAGCCCGCGCGGGTGAGCAGGGTCGCGGATTTGCGGTTGTCGCGAGCGAAGTCAGGAACCTGGCACAGCGAACCGCTGATGCAGCCCGGGAAATCAAGCTGCTGATCGCGGATTCTGTCAACAAAGTCAGTTCCGGCGGCGTGCTTGTCAGGGAGGCCAGCCAGACCATGGAAGAAGTCGTCATCAGCATCCGGCAGGTCAACGACATCATGGCTGACATCAGCATGGCGACCCAGGAACAGGTACAGGGCATTGAACAGGTCAATCAGGCTGTCAGTGAAATGGACACGGTATCACAGCAGAACGCCGCCCTTGTGGAAGAAGCCGCTGCTGCTGCCGAAAGCCTGCAGGATCAGGCCCGCAACCTTGTTACTGCCATGAGCATCTTCCGGACGGAATCTGACACGGCTTTTGAAAAAACGAAAAAACCGGCCAGAAGCGGCACTTCCGGTAAAAAACAGGGCAGGAAATTCTCCTTGCGGCTTCCGGGCTACGTCAAGAATGACAGGGACATAGTACCGGCGATGACCACGGCAAGCACGATTTCCGCGGAAACGTATGAGGAACAGATGGAAGAATTCTGATACTTTTCCATTCAAAAAGGGAGGATGCTTTCCTCCCTTTTTTATTGGCTTGACCCGTCCTGAAGCAGGTTGACACTTTCAGGAGCAATCCGGGGAGAGTCAATGAACACGAGAGCAAAGCGCAGTCAGCGTCATTCGTCAGGAAACACGTTCAGCCAGTCTCTTTTCATATCGACTACGAGCCAGCCCTGGCGTGAGGCATCATCCAGCGCTTTTTTCAGGGTGCCCATACCGGAAAGCCGGTCATAAGCGTATTCCCGTTTTTCATCGGTATGGTGAATGATCACGCCCAGACCATCCTTGCCTGCCGTTGTCCATTCGAGCATTTCATAATCCCCGTCTGAATTGCCTACGGCAAGAACAGGATTAATGCCGATAATCCGGTCAATCAGCAAAGCCTTGTTCTGGCCGTTTGAAATATTTTCGATCTTTTTCTTGCGAATGATTTCCGGCGCAGTTGCCGCTTCTTTATATTCTGTCTTCAGCGCACTGCCAATCACCCTGTTGGGGGGGATGCCGTATGCTGATCCGGCCAGTGCGCGCACAAACTCCACTTCACCGCCGGAAACAATATAGTTCTGGAACCCGTTTTTTTCCAGAAAGGCAAGCAGCTCCAGCATCGGGCGATACACCAGCTTTGCATAGGGGCGCTTGAAATGCGGATGCCGGGCCGTGGCCGCCCATTCAGAAACGGTTTTTCTGAAAGCGCCCGTTGTCATTTCCGTATGAGTCGGGATCATCAGCTCAAAAAAATCGAGACTGAGTCCGGGAATGTTCTTGTAATCATTTTCAAGCACCGCCTTGAACGGCTCCTTTGTCCGCCATTCAGGATGGGAGGGCGCCATGGCCCTGATGCGGTCCAGCGTGAAAACCATCTGGGCATAGACCGGCTGCTCCACCCAGAGCGTACCGTCATTATCGAAAACAGCGATCCGTTTTTCCGCAGGAAGAAACCGGGCACTCTCCGGTGTGACTGTCTGCCTGACAAAAGCGATAATCCGGTGCTTGGCCGGCAGGTCGTTCCAGGATGGCAGAGGATCGGTTTCGGCAAGCGCCGATGGCGAAACAAGCGAAAAAAACAATGCAGCAAACAGGCCGAACGCCAGGTTTCTGAATTGAGGTAACAACATTCTGCTCCCTTGTGAAAAAATTATCCGGAACACGAAAACGGGTACAGACAGCCGTGCCTCCGTGCAGCAAAAAGAGCGATACCGGCATGTACCGCTTTTCTTTTTTTATCAGGCGTCCTGGCTCTTCTGGGCGATGATCTTTTCAAACTCATCAAGCGGCACCGGAACATGCAGATGGTATCCCTGCACATAGTCTGCCTTGCACTCCTGGCAGTATTTCAGTTGCTCGGCTGTCTCGACACCCTCAATACACACTTTCCGTCCCATGGAGTGAACAAGATCAATAATCAGGCGGATAAAGGATTTTGAATAGGCGTCCGTCGTGATATCACGGATAAACGTGCGGTCAATCTTGACGATATCGATCGGCAGTTCGCGCATATTGCCAAGCGAAGAGTAACCCGTGCCGAAATCATCCATTGAAATCCGGATGCCATGCTGCCTGAACTCTTCCGAGAGTGACTTCATCCTTGCCATGTCATACATGGCCATGCCTTCCGTGATCTCGAAGATAATGTTGGCCGGATTGACGCCGGTCTCGTCCATGATCATCAAAACCCGCTCCAGAAAGTCCTGCTGCTGGAACTGACGGATGGAAACATTGATGCTCACCCAGAATTCCGGATGCGTTTCATTGACACGCCGGCACACCTGCGCCGATTCACGAAGAACAAATTCGCCAACCGGCACGATCAGCCCGAGGTATTCCGCCAGCGGAATAAACTGCATCGGCTGGACCTGGGTTCCGTCAGAGAGTGTCCATCTCAGGAGCGCCTCGGCTCCGATGACAACACCGGTATTGTCCGTCTGGGGCTGGTAAAAAACGGAAAAGCCGGTGAAATTGTTATCAATGGATTCCCGCATTTCCTTTTCCAGTTCCGCCCGCTCAACCGAATCATTGTCCTGGGTGGAATTGAAAAAAGCATAATTGTTCTTGCCGGATCTTTTCGCCTGGTACATGGCGATATCCGCATGCTTGATGATGTCCTTGCTGTCCATGTTTTCTTCAGGGAAAGCAACCACACCGATGCTGAGCGTGCAGTAAAAACTTTTGTCCAGGACATTCCAGGGCATTTGCGCCCTTGCCAAAAGCCCGTTGATCACCTTCTGTACGGAACCGGCATTTTCAGGATGCAGGAGGATGACAAATTCATCTCCGCCAAAACGGAAAATTTCCGATTCCGCCTCGTACTCCTCCACGAGAAAAGTGGCAAATGATTTCAGGATAACGTCACCATAGTCATGACCATACCCGTCATTGATGATCTTGAAATCATCCATGTCGATGAAAAGGACGTACCCGGTCTGCCCGATTTGCCGGGCATTGCCAACGGCCTGATTCAGGCGCTGTTCAAGATAATAGCGGTTATGCAGGCCGGTAAGCTGGTCGGTCAGCGCCATATTGCTGATAACCTGTTCGTTGCGCTTTCTTAAAAGCGCGGTCGAAACCAGGCGGGCGACATTCTCGAGAAAGGCGATGGTATCGCGGTCCCAGCGGCGTTTTCTGACACATTCATCAAAGCAGAGGAAACCGAAAAGCTCATCCTGGATATAAACGGCAAACATGACTGCCGCAACCACGCCTTCCATCTCAAAACGCTTTTGGGAACCCTGGGGATCATCACCATGATTCACAATGACAACGCCTGATTCCATCAGCTGGCGGATCACGCCCGGCAGGTCTTTCTCATAATTCAGGATAAAATCATCCCGGCCTGTCATGGGAGAAATACCGGAATTGCACCACTCATAGATGGCCTTGCACTGGGTATGATTACGGCTGTCTTCAAAGAGTGTCACGCGGCTGATGTCCAGATAACTGCCAGCCCTGTCCAGGATCGCCTGCAGCGCCTTGTCCAGATCGGCATCATGCAGTCCCTGCAAAATATCGTTCAAGACTTCTTTCTGCCTGAAATTGTCTTCGATCTTTTCAATATTGGATTTGGTCTCGCTGTAATCCCGCATGATGCAGTCGTAATGAACGACCCGGCCCTTTTCATCACGCTCGACAACCGTGGTATCCGAAATCCACAAAGGCGTGCCATCCGCCATTCTGACCCGGTAAACCATGCTGAACTGCCCCAGGTTGTCCTCATCGTTTTTCTTCAGTGCATTGACAACGACATCATGGTCATCGGGATGAACCAGATCGATCCACTTGAGTTTTCCGGAAACAAAATCATCCTTGGAATAACCGTAAGAGGAAATGTTTTCCGTAACGAAAAGCGTGGCATAACCACGATCGGGGCCCGTTACGCGAATGGCAACGGATGGACTTCGCTCGACAATTTCTTCGGCAATGATGCGTGACATGTCTTGTTCTGTTTTTGCCACATTTTTCTCCGCAGGCATGTTTGGCTGAATGCGCCTTTTCAGACTTGCTTTTCCTTCTGTTCTGCCAGAGAAAGAAAAGCAAAGGGATTTTCGTTTTCCCTCAGGGTACCGGACTACCAAACACTATATTATACAGCCATGTGACTCTGCAAAAAACTCCTCCCTCGCAACACGACCTGCTGTCTTTTCGACACATTATGTTTCGCCCTCATCCTCCCAGTCTTCATCTCTTTCAAACTCCCCCTTTTCATTACGGAAAAAAGCGCTTCCGTAGTCAGCCTTGAGGTGATCGATGATGTCCGGATCATAGTTGGCCACCGTATTGAGCATGTAAATACCGGAATTATCCGGCTCATCCATGTATTCGGCCGTTTCGTCTCCTGCTGCAAAGCGCCACCCGCTGTCCCCCTCATATTCCGGTTTTTCCCGGTACATGAAACCGACCCGGCTTCCATCCACCATGATGCGATCCGTTGCAAAACACCCTTCTGCCCCGCCCCACTCAATCAGGGGGCGGATTTCCGTAATAGCGAATTTTTTTGCCGGAGACACGTCATTCCCGTAATTCCTGCGGTTGATATCCAGCACATGGGTAACCTCGCTGCCAAAAAGCGACAGCAGCTTTTGTGTGTCATGCTGCCTCTTGAAATCCGTTTCCTCGTCATACAGGGGAAACATCTGATAGAAATTGACTGTCTCTCCATTGGGCAAAAGACAGATCATGCTGGCTTCTCCAGGGTAGGGATCAATCAGCAGGACATTGGAGAGCGCGGTATTTTCAGCAAAGGACTCCCCGTTGGGCACCGTATGCCCCCAGCCCAGCCAGGTATCCATATCAACCGGCAGCCTTGCCAGGACTTTCAGCCAGCGAATCGGCCAATACCATTTTTCATCACTGTCATCCAGTTTCCAGTCCGGCGGCAGCGTCACAACCAGTTCCGCCCGGGCCAGGCCGCTGTCTTTAAGATTATCCGGCAGCGTCATTTTGTGCGCGCCCATTCCCATCGTCACGAGGGTATAGAAGGGGCGGGTTTCACCTGGCGGGATAATACAGATATCAACATGGATGCCGGTCGATGCGATCTCATGAAAAACATGCTCAAAAGCGCCAAAATGTTTTTCGATATGCCGCTCTATGCAGTCGATTTCATCTTCTTCATAGACAACCGGCTTGATTGATTTACCCATAAATATGCTCCTTCAGGAGAGAACATTCATCAAAGTCACCTGCTCTTTCTTGCGCCTTTTTGTGCTCCTGCATTCTGCAGATCATCCATAATCTGCGTGTCTTTTCTCCGCATGGCCTCATCTAACGGTGTCTCTCCATCCTTATCCGCAAGATTCGGGTCAGCCCCCGCCGCCAAAAGGCGCTGAACAATTGAGGTATCGGCATACCGTGCCGCCACATGCAAAGGCGTCCTGCCATACCGGTTAAGACTGTTCGGGCTGGCGCCTGCTGCCAGGAGAATATCGACAATATCCTTTCTTTTTTCCTTGACTGCAATATGAAGCGGCGCAGGTTTTTCAAAAGAATTGGCCGTCGTATCCAGATTCACCCCTGCCGCAACCAGCGTTTTGATCACGTCAATATCGCCGCCACTGACCGCTTTCGCCAGGAGATCATCGGTCCCCTGATGCATTTTTCCGTAGGTGTCGATGAATATTCTGCCTGCCTCGCCCACACTGCCATTAACCGGCGCGCCGGTAGCCAGAAGCCTTTGAACCATATCCGCTCTTTTTACCTTGACAGCCACCTCCAGCGCACTCTCGCCGTCCTCGTTACGCGCCCTGATGTCAACACCGGCATTGACAGCCGCATTCAGCAACGGCATGCTGCCCATCCTGACTGCCCAGATCAGCAGCGTTTCCTGATCCTTGCCGGAAACCGGCCTGGCTTTGTACTCAAGCAAGAGCAGTATCATGTCCAGGTTGTCTTTTCGCCAGCTCACCACGCCAAGTGCAGGCGTTTTGGGCGCAACTGTTGTCGACGCGCCTTTCTCCAGAAGAAGGCGCGCCACATCCACCGCTTTCGGGTTACGCCACAGAACATAATAAAGGGCGGTCTGTCCATCCTTGTCTTTGGCATCAGCTTTGGCACCGGCATCTAAAAGCAGCTTCACAACATCAGCCCGCCCCTTTTCAGCCGCCCGGCTCAGCCCTTCTCTCCCGTCAGAATCCGTTGCCCTGATGTCAGCCCCCTTTTTGATCATCAGGGAAATAATATCCAGGTCACCCTTGCCCAGCGCCATGAGAAAAGGATGGGCAGCACGGGAAACCAGATTGGGATCCGCGCCTTTTTCCAGGAGGAAAATGCCGACGGATTTATCACGCCCCTGTGCAAAAAACTGATGCAGTGCCGTACCGAAAACCGGGTCAATCTCGTTGATATCGGTCCCTTTTTTCAGCATGGCATCCAGGTTTTCAGGACCTTCATCAAGGATAACCGCCTGTGCGAGGGTGGGAATGGGCTGGTTCTTTTTTGCCTGCTCAATTGTTTCACTGATGATTCTGGCTTCTTTTGACGAAAAAAGGCTGATGTGAACATCCTTTTTTTCTTTTTGACGGCTGGCCCTGGCCCCATGGGATTTCAGCAGCTTCGTCATCTCATCCGATTTGGAGAGGCTCAGTGTATCTCCCAGGTTGGGATCCGCTTTATGGGCCAAAAGCAGTTTGGCTATCTCAAGATGATCGGCACTGACAGCATATTGCAGCGCTGTGCGCCTGCCGGCTGAAATGATGTTGGGATTGGCCTTTTTGGCGAGAAGATCGCGAACCTTGTCAATCTCCCTGTAAGCGGCAGCTGACTGCAGTGCCGTTCTCCCCATGTGATCGTAACGGTCTATTTCCGGTACCGGGCGGTTTTCCTGCCCCTTTTTGGGCGGATTGTATTCCCTGTACACCTCGTCACCGTTTTCGAGCCGGCCAAGCTCGTCATAAAGAGGGGTTACGGCATAAGCGGAAAAAGAGAGGAAAAAGCAAACGACGGCAGCAGGCAATGATAAAAAAAAATGGCGCATGGCTTTCCCTTTCTGTAATCAGGAAATCATACACCATATCAATACCTGTTCTTTGTCCCTGCCTGTTCATTACGGCAAAACAGGCAGGGCGCTGTCCGGATATCCGCGTGCCGCCAGGAAAAGGCGGACTCAGACCCGAACGGAGAATATCCGGTTATTTTCGTTTTTCCGAATCGGATTTGCCGGAACGACGAGCCTTGTTGCGATCTTTTTCCCGCTCCTTGCGTTCTTTTTCACGCTCTTTTTCACGCTGTTTGCGCTCTTTTTCACGCTCTTTTTCCTGCTTCTTCCGTTCTTTTTCCCGCTCTTTTCGGTCCTTGTCCCGCTCTTTGTCCCGCTCTTTACGATCCTTGTCCCGATCCTTTCTGTCCTTGTCACGGTCCCAGCGATCCTTGTCGTGATCCTTTCTGTCCTTGTCACGGTCCCTGCGGTCCTTGTCGCGATCGTACCTGTCCTTATCACGATCCCTGCGGTCCTTGTCGCGATCATGCCTGTCCTTGTCGCGATCATGCCTGTCCTTGTCACGATCCCTGCGGTCCTTGTCACGATCGTTCCTGTCCTTGTCACGGTCCCTGCGGTCCTTGTCGTGGTCGTTCCTGTCCTTATCACGATCCCTGCGATCCTTGTCGCGGTTCTGATCCCGCTCTTTTCTGTCTGAATCATCCCGCTTTTCGCCATCCGGCCTGTCCTTCTTCACTTCCCCAGGCGCACCCCTGTCTTCAGCCGGTGCTGAAAAGGCCGGTGAAGCCACAAAAGAAAAACTGACGAGCAATGCCAAAAGCATTTTCATGTTTTTTTTCATTTCCGGTTCCTCCCATAATTTTCATCCGGGGAGGAAAAGCGATGCTGCATACTCCCCTCCCCCCGTTTTCCATCCTGCATGTTTACAGCTTCTTTGCACTGCGAATCGCATTGATAAGCGCTTCGGTATATCCCACAGGAATGATGATCATGCTGTCTTCTTCACCCAGTTCACCCTGCTGCCGGATAATCAGCTGATCCGAATTGTTCAGATAAACGGCTACTGCTTCCGATTTCGGCACAATTACATGTGACCTCACGTCCTCCCTGTCCCAGCTCCATCCTGTCATAGCCTCTCTCCTGAATATGCGATTTGCAGATAAAACAGACGTTTCCCGCGCCTGTTTCCATGCACCTTTCAATGCATGGATTTTATTTTCTCCGATTTTGACGGAAACATGATAAATGTTACAACCAGATACACTAATGTATCACCTGAAAATATCAGACAAAACATCCGGCCTGAACACTTTGCCTTCCCTGACCGGAATCGCACGGGATAAACTCCGCGCGCAAAAAAACGGTCTGTGCTGATAATATTCACCAACCTTCCATCCAGTCCGCTTCACATGAAAGCGCTGAAAAAACAGGCCTCTGACCTGCCGTATTGACTCTGTGCCACGCCTGAAGCAAGATATGCAGATATTGACGGCTCACAAGGAGCACAAAAATCGCTTAAACTCACGAGAAAAAGCAACATCAATTTCAAAAAGGAAAACAGCATGCAGAATGATGCGATTGAGCAGGTTTACTTCAGTCCGGCAGGCACGACCAAGATGGTTGTCGACGAAATCAGCAAAGCCTTTTTTGGGCAAAAAAACGAATTCAATCTGATGTGGGATCCGCTTGATGAAGAAACCGTCATCCCATCCAATACCCTGGCCATTGTCGCCATGCCTGTCTTCTCCGGCAGAATTCCGGACCTGTGTGCGCAAAAACTCACTAACCTGAAAGGTGAAAACACCCCGGCAATCGCTGTGGTTACTTACGGAAACCGTGACTACGAAGACGCGCTTCTCGAACTGAAAAACATCCTGGAAGGCAACGGCTTTGTTCTTCTTGGCGCGGGCGCTGTTGTGACCCAACACTCCATTTACCCCCAGGTTGCGACAAACAGGCCGGATGCCCAGGACCGCAGGGCGCTCACTACTTTCGCGCGGCAGTGCTCACAAAAACTTCGCGCCTTCCCTGAAACCCCGCTTCCTGCCATTGAGGTCAAGGGCAACTTCCCTTACCGTGAATACAAGGTTCCGGCAATCAAACCCACGGTCAACGATAACTGCACGCTTTGCGGCATCTGCGCGTCAGTTTGCCCTGTCGGCGCCATTCCACCAGACAATCCCAAGACAAAAAACTACGAGCTGTGCATTACCTGTACCGCCTGTATTGCGGTCTGTCCGGAAAAGGCGCAAGGATTTCATATGCCGGAATATGTTGAATACGGTATCAAGTTTGCCGAAAAGAACAGTGCAAGAAAAGAACCGGAATTCTTCATGTAATACGCCGGATACCGGCCAGAAAAAAAGCCTCCTTCAGGAGGCTTTTTTAGCAGATTCTTTGCTTGATCAGGCCGTTGCCTGCATCAGCGTGGCATATTCCCTCAGGCACTCTTCATAAGAAGTCAGGCCCGATGAGACAACATCCGGCGAATTGCAGATACCGGCATAAAACGAAAGCAGATGCGGCTTGATTGCGTCACCAAAACACGCCAGCATAAAGATGGCAAAATCCGAAAAGAAGCTGGACTCACTCTGAACATAAGCCAGCGCAATCGTTACACCAGCCACATACATTTCAGGATCAAACCGGGTCCCGACCTCTGAAAGACGGGTTTTCAGGCGAATATACGCTGTCTGCAATGCCTGTGGCGCAAAAAAAGGCTTGTCATTGGTCACTTCGACATTTGGCCTGGAAACTTTTTTAACCGTTTTTCCATTGGCCATTGCCACACGCTCTTCCAGGCCTGACTGCCTGATGGATCGCGCCGCGCCATCTGATTTGATGATTCCGTTCTTGGAGAAAATACCCATACACTCCTACTCCAAAACCCAAGTTGGCGTCACTATAACAGCCTTTTTCCAGACACGGAAGTGTTTTTTAAAAGCCGCATGGTTGCTTGCTCTCCGGCTGATTTCCCCCCGGAAACAGTCTTGATTTTCGCCCTTTTTCAGACCATATTTGACTAAAACAGGAATATCTGACAGGCAGAAAAAATATATCAGAGGCAAATACCTGAAATGTCAGTAAAACCACTTTTGCGCCGTTTCCGGATATCCCGGGAACACACCTTTTTCTATACAGAAACGCGTGTTAGTATCAAATTCAAAAAGAAAAATATTTTCATTATCCAGACAGACAGGGAAGAGGAGTTCCTATGAAACTGGCATTTTTGGGTATCGGGCAAATGGGTATGGGTATGGCCGCCCGCCTTGTCCAGGCCGGTCTGGACGTTTGCGTCTACAACCGCACTATCGAAAAATGCGATCCCTTGAAGGCGATGGGAGCGCATGTTGCCGCAACACCGGCCGAAGCCGTTGCTGATGCCGGCATTGTTTTCACCATGCTATCGGATGATGCTGCCCTTTTGGCAACCATGGGCAGGGACACGGTCAAGAAAATGCCATCCGGCGCAATCCATGTGTCCATGAGCACCATCAGTGCTACGCTGGCAGAACAGATGGCCCACAGCCATGCCAAGCAGGGGCGCGCCTGGCTGGCCTGCCCTGTATTCGGCCGCCCCGATGCTGCTGCTGCCGGCCTGCTGAGGCTTTGCATATCCGGGAATCGCGAACACAAGGAAAAGGTCAAGCCCTACCTTTCCCCTATGGGAGAAGTATGGGATTTCGGCGAATCTCCCAGCGGAGCCAATGTGGTCAAGCTGGCAGGCAATTTCATGATCGGTTCAATCGTTGAATTACTGAGCGAAGCTTTCTCGCTGGTTGAAAACAGCGGTGTTGACCGCCGCGAGTTTTCCCGTTTCATCTCCAGCACCATGTTTGCCGCACCGGTTGTCCAGACATACAGCCAGTTGATACTGGACGGCAATTTTGACAATGCCGGCTTTACGGCCCGCCTGGCAGCCAAGGATCTCGGGCTTGTGCGGGATGCGGCCAGGCAAAGCCTGACACCCATGCCGATTGCCGCCATCGTGGAAGACCGCTTTTTGAGCGCCATTGCAAGGGGATGGGGTGAAAAGGATATGTCCGTCATTTCTCAAGCCCAGCGCAGGGATGCCGGACTGACGGAAGACTGAGTTTCATTGCGCCCGGTAGCTGTCTTTACCGAAAAGACCGGGCAAAACTTGTATGGCGGTTCCCCCTTCTATACAATAGCAGTCCCTTTAGCGCTTGCAGATCAACAGCATACAAAAGAAAGACAACCCATGAATATCTGGCACGACATCTCGGCAGACAGGGTAACACCCGAATCCTTTTTCGCGGTCATTGAAATATCCCGCGGCGGCAAGGTCAAATACGAACTGGACAAGGAAACAGGCCTCCTGCTCATGGACCGGATCCTGTATACCTCCACACAGTACCCGGCAAACTACGGGTTCATTCCCCGCACCTATGCCGCTGACAATGATCCGCTGGATGTGCTGGTCCTGTGCTCTGAAGTGCTGGCCCCTCTTTCCCTGGTCAAATGCTTTCCCATTGGCGTCATCAGCATGATTGACGGGGATGAAAAGGATGAAAAAATCATTGCCCTTCCCTATGGGGATCCTGTCTACAAGGAATATGACAGCATTGACGATCTGCCGCACCATATCGCCAGTGAAATTTCACATTTCTTTTCGGTATACAAGGCACTCGAAGGCAAGAGCACCGTGATTGAAGAAATACAGGGCCCCCAGGAAGCCCGGCGTATCATCAGGGAATATATTGAGGAATACGAAAGAAAGCGCCCTGAACTGATCAAGTAGCATACCGCTTTTGATATCCGGCTATTTGCCGGTTCGCTTATTTATAGCGAACCGACTGGGGACTGTTGAGGAAATAAAACTGTGAGTGCAGCTTGTGCTTGCTGCGGGGATTGATTGTCCCATCCTCATTGATATATTCCATGATGGTTTTGGTGGCAATTTCCATCTCGTCAAAAGCAGCTACCATTTTCGGCACATGCGCTTTCAGGCTTTCCTCCAGTTCCTCCCGGGTCCGGCCTGAATCTTCGTCCCCGTATTCCATGTGCCTTTTTCTTGCCTCACGCAGCCAGCGAAGCAGATTGTTGTTCCACTTCATGGTTTCGATGAATTTGATCTGCATGGTATAGGCAAAAAGAATCTGCCTTCCCAGCCTGGCATCCCTGACCTTGCCGATATTGGATGCGCAAATGGGATAAATATAGTACCGCTCATGCTCTACCGGCACGGTATGCTCAAGATAGCCCCCCTTGCCGATCTGTTCAAGCACATCGCCTGCGCCTTCGCGATAACTCATGTAAAAAAAGGCCAGCTCATGCCGGGCCGAGCATAAAAGACTGCGCATCTCGGCAGATTCGTGTTCCTCTTCACGCGCGATCCGGCGGTTTTCCCGGCTCTCATCGAACTTCCTGCTGCTCCGGTACTGCCAGAGCATGATGATCACCACAAGCAGAATCGCTATCACGGTTCCTGCCGCCAGCACCCAGCCTGGCCATGAAAAAGCAGCCGCTGCCTGCGTTTTCTGGGCATGCGCCATAACAGGCGCCAAAAGCCCCATCAAGAGCAGAACAGATAATCCATACCGGCCTGAATTCCTTGTCACGCAAACACTCCTAAGCATACGGCAGTTTACAGCAGGCAATGTGAATAAAGCGATATGTTACGCCATATCGGGCATTTTTATTGCAGGAAAGGAAAAATGCCGCATGGGAAAGCGCCTTGCTCTCCCCTGGCGATCGCCTCTTTTCGGGCTACGCTGGCGGACTCACTTTAAGCGGTCATGGGGCATATCTGGGGGTTTCTATACCTTCCCGGCATAGCGATAAGCATTTTTTCCGCTGTTTTTCACCGTGTACATGGCATCATCCGCTGCCTGCAGCAATGTGGATTCATCCCTGCCATGCTCCGGGTAAATGGCAATGCCGATACTTGCGCCAACCTGGCAGCGTTCCCCCTGCACTTCCATTGGCTCTGACAGCTTTTCGATAATCTTTGCGGCAATCCCTGCCGCATCTTCCGGCTGGCTGATATGGGAAAGAATAACGGCAAACTCGTCACCGCCTATCCTTCCGACGATGTCCGAGTCGCGAACACAGTTCACCAGACGCTCGGAAACGATACGAAGCACCAGGTCACCTGCGGCATGACCATAGGTATCGTTGACCTCCTTGAAGCCATCCAGATCAACAAAAAGCGCGGCGGCATGATAGCCGTTGCGGCCCGCATGTTCCAGCGTCTGCCGCAGGCTTTCTGTCGTTGAACGGTGGTTGAACAACTGGGTCAATGGATCATAGTTGGCTAAAATCTCCGTCTGCCGCAGGCGAAACCCGGTAAACATGGCAGCCAGATACACGCTGACGGTCTGAACCGTTTCAACATCACTTTTTCCCAGGCGGGGAAGATAGGGACGCTCCTCAACCAGGCGTCCGGTTACAAGAAGTGCCACCACGTTATCGTACAGCATCACCGGTGACGAAACCAGGTAAGGCAGCGCCAGCGCCTCGCGAACAGAGCGCAGCCGTTCTTCATCATCCGCACCGGTAATCAGAACAGGGCTGGAAGGGTCCAGCATCTCCGGCGCAATATCGATACGGCGCGCTAAAATTTCCTTTTGCTCTTCCGCAGGATACCCCTGCAGGACAGCAGCGGAAAATCCCCCGTCCGGATCAGGCGCCAAAACGGCTGTGCGCTGCATGTTCAATGCCGCATTAATCCGGCGGCTGACAGAGACAAAAACACTCTCATAATCGGTTTCCCGCCCGAGCGAAACCGCAAGATCCGCCATCAGGCCGAATCCTCTGCGCTTTTGCTCCAGCTCGTGACGGATCGCGATAGCCTGGGTATCTGCCAGCAAAAGACGCCCGGCCGTCATCTCGGCAGTACGGCGCAGGTAAAGAACTTCCCTGCGAAGTTCTTCAATTTCCCTGTCACGCGGATCCTGGTTATTCTCTTTACTCATTGCGGCACACTAAACAGGCAAAATACCCCCGTCCAGTCAAGCGCCCGGGGGCGCTCCATGACGGACCCGATTTCCACTCCCGTATACAGCCCCAGAAGCGGAACCCTTCCGGCAACGGTTTCCTGAATCTTGACCGCATCTTCCTGGTCAAGCCCTGCGTAAGCCGCTGCACGGCCTGCACAATCAATGTAAAACGCAAAAACCGGCCTGCGGCTGCCCAGCCCATCAAAAAGCGTTTCTATTTCCGGCGCAATATAATCGAGATTGAGGCTGCGATGCATGATCTGGAACTCGGTTCCCTCAACCATGTCTGACTCGAACATGACCAGCCCGTTACGCTCCCTGTCCAGCGCGAGACACAGTCGATTGATATAGTTGTGTTCATCAAACGCGCCCCATTTCTCACCCTTGTTGACACCAAGGATCAGGAAGAACGGGTAATCCTCCGGCGGAATGGATGACCCCAAAAGCCGGTCAATGAACGGCAGGGCAGGTTCTCCGTTGATTTCCAGGATGGTCTGCTGCTCGGACTTTGTTACCGTGTAATACCCTGTTATGGGGCGGCAGCCGTGAATAATGACGCTATCGATACGCACCTCATCTCCGAATGCCAGTGCCAGTGCATGCCGCTCCACCGTTTTTTCTCCGGTCCACTGCCATGATGGCGAATTCGTGAAATCCCCCATCATGCCGGCGCCATAAAGCACAGGAACACAGCCAAGTCCCCTGCCGATTCCGTCAATCAGGGGCGACGCCTGCACCAGGCGTAAATCCCCGCGTGTACGGT
>JAJDFZ010000010.1 GCA_030269625.1 Oxalobacter sp. OttesenSCG-928-P03
CCCGGGCATGCGTCTTTATCGCCAGGGTCAGCGGGGGGAGTGGGGCGATGTGTTTGAAGAAGTTCGAAGAGATTTGCTCGGGTTGGGGTTAAGCGGGGCGGGGTAGGCCGTATATTCGCCAATCCTGGTTGATGTCCCTGTTAAAATTACAGTGATAAGTTGCATTTTTGGATTGCTTCCGGAATGGCAGACATTTCCGGACCCGGCAACTTCAGCTTAACCGGGATTCGACAGGTGAACAGTCTGTTGGACCTTTACATGTGAAACGGTTTTCAGCCAATGACAATTCTTGTAACAGGCGGGGCGGGTTTTATCGGTTCCAATTTCATTATTGAATGGCTTGGGCAAAGTGAAGAAAAAGTTGTCAACCTCGACAAGCTGACTTATGCCGGTAATCCGGAGAACCTGAAGCAGGTTGAAAATGACCCGCGTTATCATTTTGTGCAGGGTGATATTGGCGATACGCAACTGGTCAGTGCGCTGTTAAATGAATTCCGGATAAGGGCGGTAGTCAATTTTGCGGCGGAAAGCCATGTGGACCGATCCATTCGCGGCCCTGAGGATTTTATACAGACCAATATGGTTGGCACCTTTCGCCTTCTGGAGGCAGCCCGATCGTACTGGAGCGCGCTTGAGGACAAAAGCCACTTCCGTTTTCTGCATGTATCAACCGATGAGGTTTATGGCTCGTTATCTCCGGACGATCCGGCTTTTACCGAGACAAGCCGGTATGAACCCAACAGCCCGTATTCCGCCAGTAAAGCGGCGAGTGACCACCTTGTGCGTGCCTGGTATCACACGTATGACTTGCCTGTTTTGACAACGAATTGTTCGAACAATTACGGCCCATACCAGTTTCCCGAAAAACTCATTCCCCTGATGATAAGCAATGCCTTGAGCGGAAAACCGCTTCCCGTCTATGGCGATGGCCAGCATGTCCGTGACTGGCTTTATGTCAAGGATCACTGCAGTGCTTTGCGCACGGTGCTGGATAAGGGCAAAACCGGCGAGGTATACAATATCGGTGGCGGGAATGAAAAAACGAATCTGGAAGTGGTTCACATACTGTGCGACATCCTGGATGAACTACGGTCACGGTCAGACGGGCTTTCTTATAAAGAACAGGTTGTTTTCATTGAAGACCGTCCGGGACATGACCGGCGCTACGCCATCAATGCGGCAAAACTTCAACAGGAACTGGGCTGGGCGCCGGCAGAAACATTTGAAACAGGTATCCATAAAACGGTAAAGTGGTATCTGGATAATCAGGAATGGATGCAAAATGTGACCAATGGCAGTTATCGTAACTGGATGAAGGAGCACTACTCTCAATGAAACGGAAAGGCATTATTCTTGCTGGTGGAACAGGCACCCGTCTTTATCCGGCAACCTTGTCCATCAGCAAGCAACTGTTGCCTGTATTTGACAAGCCGATGATTTATTATCCGCTCAGCACGCTGATGCTGGCAGGTATACGTGACATCCTCATCATATCAACACCGCAGGATACCCCCCGCTTTGAACAATTGTTCGGCATGGGTGAGCAGTGGGGGCTGAACATACAATATGCTGTACAGCCCTCGCCGGATGGACTGGCCCAGGCATTCATCATCGGAGAGCATTTCATCGGGAAAGATCACTCTGCACTGGTGCTTGGCGATAATATTTTTTACGGACATAACCTTCCTCTCTTGTTGAGCAGTGCCATGTCCAGAGAAACAGGCGCCAGCATATTTGCCTATCACGTCAATGATCCCGCGGATTATGGTGTCGTGGAGTTTGATTCTGGAGGAAAAACCATCTCTCTGGAAGAAAAACCGCTTCATCCAAAATCCAATTACGCAGTTACCGGACTCTATTTTTATGACCCCCAGGTGGTTGACTTTGCAAAAAGCATCAGGCCATCACCTCGGGGAGAGCTTGAAATTACGGATATAAATCGCCTTTACCTTGACCAGGGAACGCTTCACGTGGAAATCATGCGTCGTGGTTACGCATGGCTTGACACAGGAACGCATGAAACGCTTCTCGATGCCAGCCAGTTCATAGCGACGCTGGAAAATCGGCAGGGATTGAAAGTTTCCTGTCCTGAAGAAATTGCTTATCGCCAGAGATGGATTGATGAAGCTCAATTACATAAATTGGCAAGCCAGATGTCCAACAACGATTATGGACGATACCTGCTTAATTTACTTGGAGAAAACAGGCGTTGAGTGTTTTTGCAATCCACGAAAGCAGCAGAAAATAAGTGAAATTGAATATAATCTGTTAACCTGACCATCCCACCAGATCGGGGCAAAAACCAAGATGAAAGAACCGGTATTTGTAACGCGTCCGCATATTCCTCCTCTGGATGAATTTCTCCCTTATCTTCAGCAAATCTGGGATAGCCGGGTTCTTACCAATGGTGGTCCCTTTCACGAGCAACTGGAAGAGGCGCTTTGCCAATACCTGGGGGTCAGGCATCTTTCTTTGCTCAATAACGGCACGATTGCGTTGATGGTTGCCTTAAAAGCGCTTGATCTTAAAGGCGAAGTGATTACGACACCCTATTCGTTTGTCGCTACAGCGCACTCACTGTCATGGGCAAATCTCAAGCCGGTTTTTGTTGATATCTGTCCGGATACCCTCAATATTGATCCAGCCAAAATAGAAGCTGCCATTACCTCGCAGACGACAGCCATCATGCCGGTTCATTGCTACGGGCACCCCTGCGATGTTGATGCTGTCAGAGCGATAGCGCACCAACATGATTTGCGGGTCGTCTACGATGCTGCCCATGCTTTTGGAGTCCAGTACAAAAATGAAAGCGTATTGAATTTCGGAGATCTGTCTGTGTTGAGTTTTCATGCAACCAAAGTCTTTAACACATTTGAGGGAGGGGCGATTGTCTGCCACGATGCTGAAATGAAATCAAGGATAGATCAACTGAAAAACTTTGGCATCATCAACGAAACGGAGGTTATTGCAACAGGGCTTAACGGGAAGATGAATGAAATCAGCGCTGCTTTTGGTCTTTTGCAGTTGCAGCACATCGACAATGCGCTTGCCAGCCGCCGGCAAATTGATTCTATGTATCGACAGCGATTGCAAAACATAACAGGGATTCGCTGTCTGGGGATTTCTGCTGAAGAAAAATTCAACTACGCCTATTTCCCGATACTGGTAGAGCCAGACTACCCGATCAGCCGTGACGAACTGGTTCAGCGGTTGCAGGACAAGAATATTTTCCCCCGGCGTTATTTTTACCCCCTGATATCCGACTTTGAGATGTATCGCCATCTTCCTTCTGCCGACAGGAAACACCTGCCTGTAGCTGCTGCAGCGGCAGACCGGGTGCTGTGTTTGCCCATTTTTCCGGACCTGGACAGATCAACCGTTGAGTATATCGTTTCCTGTATTGTCGAACAGACAGGTTAAAAATAACAATTTGAGATAAAAGCCATGGAATTTATACAGTTAATACGTAAAACAGCATCTTTGATACGAAATTTTGAGTTTTGGACACGTTTTCAAACACCGTCATTGCTTAATGAATCCGTTTTTAATCCACAAAGAAAATACAACGATGACGGCAGAATCACAAAATCGCTTTATGCAGGCCCAACTGCAGTTATAGCAGGTATTCAGAATAAATTTTTGAAGGAACCAAAAAGATGAAAAAAGAATCCTCGCCTGAGTCAACTACAGAATATAAATTTTTCAGTGAAATGAATTCTGCAGAATATGATGAAGAAATATACACAGGCCTCCCCAAAAAAATAATATTCATTGCCAGCACCCCGCGCGTTGGAAGTACCCTGCTATCCCACGGGCTTATGGATATCGGTTTATCACCGACAACAACGGAATTTTTCAACGTTGTTCATCGAAGAGATTTTAAAGCGAGATGGGGAAATCTCTCCAAAGAAGAATATCTGACTCAATTATTTCGACACAGAACAAATTCGAGTGGAATTTTTTGTGTTAAGGCACATTACTCACAGTTTAAAGGTTTTAAGGATATTGTTCCGATTAATAATTGCCATTTCATCCTTATTGAAAGAGAAAACAAAATTCTTCAGGCCATTTCTCTTTTTAGAGGCTATAAAACTGGCGCATGGGCATCCGTTAGCAAAGATATGGATACGTTATCTGAAGATGGCTACGAATTTAACAGAATCCTTAGTTGCCTAACCGATATATTGAATCAAAATGTCGAATGGATTAATTTTTTCAATCAAAACAATGTAACTCCCATTCATGTTATTTATGAAGACTTTGAAAAAAACTATAGGGAGACTCTCATAAAAATCGCAGAAGAAATCACGCAGACAACAGTTCAAATTAATGAAATACCGCCGCCAGAGCTTGAAAAGCAACGCGATGAATTAACTGATATATTTTATGAAAAATTCATAGGTGATCTTCTCGACAGAAACCCTGTATTTCTTGAGAAGTGGAAGCATCTTTTGTTTGGCAGTTTTTTTTCTGCGGCTAAATAATATGTCACTATCCGCAATAAAAATCAGAAGTGTCAGCAAGCGCTATCGTATACAGCCGTTCGCGTACCGCTTGTTACAAATGCTGTATGGTATCGTCGCTAGTTTTGTCAGGAGTTTCGGGCATTCAAAAATATTTCCTGCGAAATACAAAAAGGAAATTTTTTTGATCAATGAAGAAAGCGCTAACGAAAAATCAACGTTGTTGCAGTTATAGCAATTTGAGATAAAAGTTTTCAAGAGCCGCCGTGAAGCTGGCAATTATACAGCCCTAATTTCCCATATATTGGATATTGGAAACTGCTGTGTGCAGTAGATCGCTTTATTATCTTTGATGATGTCAATTACATCAAAGATGGATGGATTGCATGGCTGGAAATATCTACTATTTCGCGAGAAGCTCAACCATTTGTTTGTTATTCTATCAATTCCTTATAAAATATTATTTTGTCCTATTTAAGCGCTCCTCATGCAGCTTAACGCCTATCTTCGTTCCCTGGAAGCCGAGAGCATCCATATTTTCCGAGAGGTGGCTGCCGGGTTTGAAAAGCCGGTCATGCTGTATTCGATCGGAAAAGACTCGTCCGTACTGCTGCATCTTGCGAGAAAGGCGTTTTTCCCGGCTCGGATTCCTTTTCCGGTCATGCATGTGGATACCACCTGGAAGTTCAGGGAGATGATCGCTTTTAGGGAGCGTATGGCAAGAGAGTACGATCTTGACCTGATCGTATACACGAACCCGGAGGGCGCTGATGACAAGGTCACGCCGTTTTCGCATGGTTCGGCGCGCTATACGGATATCATGAAAACGGATGCGCTGCGCCAGGCGCTGGATCTGCACGGTTTTGATGCTGCCATTGGTGGTGCACGCCGGGACGAAGAAAAGTCGCGCGCGAAGGAACGGATTTTTTCGGTGAGGAGCGCCGGACATCGGTGGGACGCCAGAAGCCAGCGTCCGGAAATGTGGCATCTTTACAATACGCGTCTGGCACTGGGTGAGTCCATGCGCGTTTTCCCGCTTTCCAACTGGACGGAACTGGATGTGTGGGAATACATCCATGCGGAGGGGATTGAGGTTGTGCCGCTTTACTTTTCAAAAGAGCGCCCTGTTGTTGAACGCTCCGGCACCTGGATCATGGTGGACGATGCAGAGAAGATGGTTTTCGAGCCAGGCGAGCAGGTAAAAATGCGAGAGGTCCGGTTCCGCACACTGGGCTGTTGGCCTCTGTCCGGCGCGATTGAATCAACGGCTCTGTCTGTGGACGATATTGTGACGGAAATCCGAACGGCGCGGCATTCGGAGCGGCAGGGCCGCCTGATCGACTCGGATCAGGTCGGCTCCATGGAAAAGAAAAAGCAGGAGGGATATTTCTGATGGCATCCGAAAAATCTCTTTTACGCATTTTGAGCTGCGGCAGTGTGGATGACGGCAAGAGTACGCTGATCGGGCGCATTTTGCATGACTGCGGCACCTTGTATGAAGATCAGCTCCGCCAACTGGAAAAAGAGCGTACGCACGAAGGCCTGCCTGATTTTTCCTGCCTGCTGGATGGTCTTCTGGCAGAACGTGAGCAGGCCATTACGATTGATGTCGCTTACCGTTCCTTCCGCACGGAAACGCGCCGCTATATCGTGGCAGACGCCCCCGGACACGAGCAGTACACGCGCAATATGGTTACCGGTGCATCCAACTCGGATGTCGCTCTCCTGCTGATTGACGCAACCCGTGTCAATGACGGTTTTTTGCCCCAGACAATAAGACACACGCTGATTGCCTCCCTGATAGGCATCCCGGACATAGTGGTTGCTGTCAACAAGATGGATCAACTGGATTTCAGCCAGAGCGTCTTTGAGGAAATCGAAAAGGTTTATCGGGAGAAAATCCGGAAGCTGCCATTCCGTTCTGTCACCTGTATTCCGGTTTCGGCATTGCGGGGGGACAATGTCTGTATCAGGAGCGAAAAAACTCCCTGGTACACGGGGCAGACACTGCTGGACGTGCTGGAAGGACTGGAACCGCCAGACCACGCCAGCGCTCCTTTCTGTATGCCGGTGCAGTGGGTGGCTCGCCAGCAGGACTTTCGCGGGCTTTCCGGTACAGTCCTGTCAGGAGCAGTTGGTACAAATAATAAAGTGCTGTTGTTGCCTTCGGGGAGGCAAAGCACCATCAGGCGTATCGCTACTTATGACGGTGATCTCTTATCAGCCGCTGAAGGGCAGGCAGTGTGTCTTCAACTGGATGATGACGTGGATGCCGGGCGTGGTGAAGTTGTGGTGGATGTCAGTGCGCCGCTTGAAATGGCCGACCAGTTTGCCGCCCGCATGATCTGGCTGAATGATCCTCCGCTCGTTTCCGGACGCAACTATATTTTCCGTCAGGGGACATCTGAAACAGCAGCAACCATCTCAGAACTCTCGCTTCGTTTTGATCTGGATTCGATGCAGGAGCAACCAGCGAAAGAACTGAAGCCGAACGATATCGGGCAAATCAAGCTGGCGCTTAACCGGCCGGTTCCGTTTATGCCTTATGCCAAACATCGTGATATGGGCAGTTTTTTGCTGATCGACAGAATCACAGGCAACACGGTTGGCGCAGGTCTGATTGAGCACGGCCTCTATCGCAGTCATACTATCCACTGGCACAACTTTGAACTGAACAAGGCTGCACAGGCTGATCTGAAGCACCAGAAACCCTGTGTTCTCTGGTTTACCGGTCTTTCTGCGTCAGGAAAATCCACGCTGGCCGATATGGTCGCAAAAATGCTTTATGCCGAAAACAGGCATGTTTACATACTGGATGGCGACAATCTTCGCCACGGCCTTAACCGCGACCTGGGGTTCAAGGAGGCTGACCGTGCGGAAAACATCCGTCGGGCGAGCGAGGTGGCAAGGCTGATGGTGGATGCAGGCCTGATTGTGCTGGCCTCTTTTATTTCCCCCTACCAGCGAGACCGGATTGCTGTCAGGGAGCGCTTTGAAGACGGTGAGTTTTTTGAGATTTTTGTGGATACACCGATTGAGGTCTGCGTCGAAAGAGACCCTAAAGGTTTATACGCGCAGGCACTGGCTGGTAAAATTCCCAATTTCACGGGGATTTCCGCGCCTTTTGAAGCTCCGGAAAAGCCGGATCTTCATCTGGATGGTAGAAAGCGGCCGGAAGAACTGCTGGATGAGGTCATGCGCTTTATCGCCGATCGTGCGACTTCCTGATACTGTTGTTATGGTGTGCTGACGATTTTTGTGGGAGATTGTTTATGTTTAAACGTTTTTTCTGCGCAGCATTTCTGAGTGGTCTTTTCGCTATTTTCTCCAGTTCCGCAAGCCACGCCAGCGAAACACTCAAAGTGGGATACTTTCCCAATATCACACATGCCCACGCCCTGATAGCCCAGAACATGGCTACGGAAGGAAAGGGCTGGTATGAGGAACGCCTGCCGGGTGTCAGGATACAGTGGCAAAGTTTCAACGCCGGTCCCTCAGCAATGGAAGCCATGTTTGCCAAATCGCTTGATCTGACCTATGTCGGGCCAAGTCCGGCTCTCAATGCGTATGTTCGTTCAAAGGGCAAGGGCATTTCAGTTATTTCCGGCGCCGTTCGGGGGGGGGGCGGGTCTGGTTGTGCCGCAGGGCAGCTCCCTCGAAAAACCGCAGGATTTTAAAGGGAAAAAAATCGCAACGCCGCAATTTGGCAATACTCAGGATATTGCCTGTCGTTACTGGTTGATCCGGGCGGGGCTTAAGGTTACACAAACGGGGGGGGATGCGTCCATTATTCCCACGCGCAACCCGGACATTCTCCAGCTTTTTATCGCTGGCAAGATTGATGCGGTCTGGACGGTCGAGCCCTGGCTCTCCCGGCTTGAGATTGAAGGGAATGGAAAACTGATTCATGCCGAACCGGCAGCAGAATCTATCACGACCATCCTTGTAACCGGCACACATTTCATGCAGAACAACCCGGCTCTGATGAAAAAGTTTTATCAGGCTCATACTGAACTGACGGAATGGATCAGGAAAAACCCGAAAGAAGCTATGCGCAGGGTGGCAGATGAGTTAAGCAGGCAGACACGGCGGAAGTTTCCGGCAAAGCTTGTCGAACACGCTTGGCCGCGTCTGGTTTTTGACAATGCAATCTCGGTAGACAATTTCCGTTTTTCACTGAAAGCTGCGCAGGATGCGGGCTTTATCAAAGGAAAGCACGATATCAGCCAAATGGTATCTATACCATGACTTTCCCCTGCCTGGTTCTGGAGAAGATCAATAAGCGCTTTTCTGGCATAGGCGGCGAACCGGTTGTCGCGCTGGACGATGTTTCTCTCACGGTTAATACGGGCGAATATGTCTGTCTTCTTGGCAGAAGCGGTAGCGGGAAATCAACACTTCTTTCAGTCGTTGCCGGGCTTGAGTCACCTGACTCCGGCACGATTCTTGCCGATGGCACGGCAGTTTCCGGACCGGACAGAAGCCGGATGCTCATGTTTCAGGAAGCAGCGCTTTTTCCCTGGCTGGATGTCAGGGATAATGTTCTTTATGGGCTGAATCTGCTTGACAGGCTGAGCCCGGCTGAACGCCTGGAACGGGCTGATGAGTATATTGAAATGGTGGGGCTGACGCGTTTTCGTCACTTTCGCATTCATGAGCTTTCCGGGGGCATGCGTCAGAGAACCGCTCTTGCCAGAGCGCTTGCGCCAGACCCCGAGATGTTGCTGATGGATGAGCCTTTCAGCGCGCTGGACGCCATGACAAGAGAGCAGCTCTATGCAGACATGCAGCGTATCTGGTCGGAAACGAAGAAAACGATTCTGATGGTGACCCATAATGTGCGTGAAGCAGTCTGTGTTGGCAGTCGCGTTGTGTTAATGGAAGCGCCGGGGAAAATTGTGGGTGACGAAACGGTATCACTTCCCTATCCACGCTCCATGAATGATCCAGAGCTTGCAAAAACGGCTGCGGCTATTTCAGCTCTGCTGCCGCAGTCTGATAAGGGGGGCGCGAGTTTATGAAGGTGCGTCTGCAGGCATGCCTGCTTGCTTTTCTGGTACTGGCTTTCTGGCAAATGGCCGTCCAGTTGGAGTGGGTGTCTCCTATTTTATTGCCGGCTCCACTGGATATTGCGCGTTATCTGCTTGAGTCCACCCTTGATGGTGTTTTGCCTCAGGCATTGTGGGTTACGCTCTGGCGTCTGTTTATCGGGTATTTCCTGGGATTGTTGCTCGGCATATTTCTCGGCTTTCTCCTCTACCGCAGCGCACTGATGCGCAGCACGGTCGGTGTTGTTGCTCTGGGCTTGCAAACACTGCCCTCTGTCTGCTGGGCTCCCCTTGCGATTCTCTGGTTTGGTCAGACAGAAAGCGCCATGTACTTTGTTGTGATTATGGGTTCCATGTGGGCAGTGACTATCGCAACAGAAAACGCCATTCAGTCTGTGCCGCCTCTTTATATCCGCGCTGCACGTGTCATGGGCTCAACCGGGTTGCACACCTGGAGAACCATCATTTTTCCGGCCACTCTTCCACAACTGCTTAACGGTGCCAAGCTTGGCTGGGCCTTCGCCTGGCGCTCACTGATGGCTGCGGAAATTTATGTCATGATCATTGCCAATATGGGGCTGGGGCAATTGCTGCACTTCGGACGTGAATTGAATGCCATGGATCAGGCTATGGCTGTAATGGTGGTCATTGTGGTTATCGGCTTTTTGACGGATCGGCTGCTTTTCATGCCTGCTGAGCGATATTTGCGCAGGACACGAGGCCTGAACTCATAATGGAAATTGTTGTTTATCGGTTAATAGAAGTTTAAGAAAAATAGCGCCATTGATACAGAGTTTTCAGCGTTGACTGCGATTTGAACATCGTCATTGTTTAATGAATCAGTTTTTTAATTCACAAATACAAATACAATCATGACACCAGAACAGCAAAATTACTTTATGCAGGCCCAGCAACAGTTACAGCAGGCTTTCAAATTCTATCAACAGGGGCAGTTGGATGCGGCACTGGAATGTCTTGATAAAGCCATCGAATTAAATCCGGCTTATGTGGAAGCGTACGGACATCGAGGTGTTTTGTGTCTCCAGCTCGATAAAACAGAGTTGGCACTGGCCGATTTAAATAAAGCTGTTGAATTGAAGCCAGATTATAGCGATGCCTATTTTACCGTGGGTTTTCACTCGAACAACTGGAGCAATGGGATGCAGCACTGAAAGATTATGACATGGCGATTGCATTAAACCCGACAGATATAAAATCATATAATAACAAAGGTAATATATTGCTCAAGCTCAAGCTCAAGCAATATGATGATGCTTTGGAAAGCTTTAACAGGATTATTGAATTAGACCCGAATGATTTTTTGGCTTATAACAATCGAAGCGCTGTTTTGGTTGATATGTTGACGGGTAACACAAACGAAAACACCAGCGAAATAAAAAATCATGAATTTATTGTAGACCCGGTCAGGGTATTTAACCTGAATAAGGATAATCAATTTAGTGGCAATAATGGGTCAGGGCATATGCCGGCACATCAGAAAATATCATCTGGCAATGCCATTAAACTGCATCTTGCCTGTGGCACGGCTTACAAAGACGGCTGGATAAACATAGATAATAACTCGTATAACAATATTCAAAAACTTGATTTAAACTGGGATTTACGAATGCCGTTGCCTTTCCCCGACAATTCGGTAGATTATGTTTTCAACGAACATTTTCTTGAACACCTGACAGTCGAAGAGGGCCTTTCCTCACTTAAAGATTTCCTGAGAGTGCTTAAACCGGGTGGTGTTATGAGAATAGCAATGCCTGATCTGGAAGAAATTGTTCGCGCATATCTTGATGAAAACTGGAAGGAAAATTACAAAGCGGGTTTTGAAAAATTCGGATTGACATTTATCCAGACGCGCGCGGAATTGATCAATATTAATTTTCGCTGGTGGGGGCATCAATGGCTCTATGATTGGGAAGAACTTGAACGTCGGTTAAAAGAAGCAGGAGGAGAGAAAATTAAACGCGGCCGTATATTTGAAAGCGAACACAATGAATTAAAAAACCTTGAAACCCGTGATGAATCACATTTAATTGCGGAAGTTACCAAATTATAAAAACAATAATGCCCCAATCCCCTGTTTCTGATTTCTTCCGACAGCAATTAAACAAAAGTATGCAGATGTTTATGGAGACATTTGGGTTCGTCCCGAGCCTGTATTTGCCAGTTGCAAAGGGTTGGATGCGCTTTAAAAAGGAGCCGGAAAATATCGCCCGACAGATTATGGCAATAAACACGGAGTCGAACACGCACGCGTTCCATTATAATGCAAGGTGTTTTATTGATTTTTGGAAATAAAAGAAACAATAAAATGTATTAATGCCATGGGAGGCTGTGCTCTTTATTCCATGACACATCTATTATAGATGTTATGAATTTTTAATTCTTCGAAAAATATCTGGCATTCTGAAAAATTACGAACTGCTGTAACTAAAAAACATGTGGAAAGCAATTAAAAATGAAAAACAAACTGGACAGTCATATTACAGCATATCAAAGAAAAAACATTTATGACTTTGATATTGAAATTTTATTGGATTGGTATCCAAAAAGGGTAATTGAAAACAGCAAGTTTGCATCTTCCTTTTTGGAACTTGGACTTGGGCATGGTTTTACAACAAATATTTTTTCTGAAAACTACACAAGACATATTGTAATTGAAGGATCTCCTGCGATTATCGGGAATTTCAAAGAAAGGTTTCCTTCATGTAATACTCAAATAATTGAATCATTTTTTGAAGACTTTCAGACCGCTGAAAAATTTGATGTCATTATGATGGGTTTCATACTGGAGCATGTGGATGATCCATTGAAAATAATAAAACGATTCAAGAAATTTTTATCTTCAAGTGGAAAAATATTCATTACGGTTCCAAATGCAGAAGTTTTAAACAGAAGGATAGGTGTTGCAGCTGGACTACTTAATAACATAGAGGAACTTTCTGAAAATGATATTCTGGTAGGGCATAAACGTTATTATACGGTTGAATCACTGACTGATTTAATTGTTAAATCCGGATTAAAAATAAAAAAAACAGAAGGAATTTATCTAAAACCATTAACAACAAGTCAAATGATTTCACTTTCTCTTGATCATAAAATAATAAATGCACTTTGTGAAATCGGTGTCAATTATCCAGAATTATCTTGCGGAATATTTGTGGAAGCTTCCCTTTAAACGCACGACATTTATTTCAACACAACCAATCTGAAAAAATCAGATCATTTTTCGATCAAAAAGTGATGAAAATTGCCGTTATGCAGCCGTATTTTTTCCCGTACATAGGCTACTGGCAGTTATTGCATGCCGTGGATCGTTTCATCATTTTTGACGATGTCAACTACATTACAAGAGGCTGGATAAACAGAAACCGGATATTAATAAACGGCAATCCCACCTATATAACCCTCCCGCTTCAGAAGGCATCACAAAATCGCCTGATTTGCGATATGAAACTGCAGTCACCTTCAGAATGGCGCGAAAAAATCATGCGGACGATTGAAAATGCATACCGGAGAGCGCCTGCGTTCAAGGAGATATATCCCGTTATAACAGAAATACTTCATTATCCTTCATTAAAACTGTCTGAATTTCTGGTACACCAGTTACAGGTTATTGCCAATGTACTGGACATAAAAACACAGTTCATTCATAGCAGCAGCATTTATAGTGATGTTGTCCTTAAGGGCAAGGAAAGAATTATGGATATATGTCAAAAAGAGAATGCTGCGATTTACATCAACTTGCCCGGCGGCAGATCACTTTATGAAGCAGAAGAATTTGCACAGAAGAGCATCAATCTGTGTTTTATCAAAACGCATTTTTTGCCTTATCCCCAGCGTGCACCGCAATTTGCTCCCTACCTTTCCATTCTTGATATGTTGATGGAAGAGGGGGTGGAAAAGGTAAAGTCGCATCACCTTCCGGCATATGATCTTGAACGTTCAGGTCATGCCTGATTGAGGCGCGCCTTGATTCGCTGACGAAAGAGTGGTGCCGGTTGATTTCTGAAGCTTGCGGTTGCCTGCCTGGAGCGGCGGTCTGTGTCAGGAAAGGCCCGAAGCAAATTTAAGACGAACACGATCCACTTTGCCATTGGGGTTTTTCGGCAGATCATCCATAAATTCAAAAGTATTGGGAATCATGTAATCAGGAAGATACTGCCTTAAACCTTCCCGGAGTTCTTTTTGCTCTTTGCGGACATCAGTAGCAATGTAAGCGATTAATCTGGAAAATCCGGCATCTGTTTTTCCATGGACAACCGCGCATTGCCTGATATAGGGAAGCTTGATCAGCCCCGCTTCTATTTCCTCAAGTTCTATCCTGTATCCCATGTGTTTGATCTGGTTGTCCGCACGTCCCTTGAAATACAGCCTTCCATCCCGCTTTTCCACCAGATCCCCCGTTCGGTACATTTTCTGCCCGTAGAGCTTGTTCAGCGGGTTAAGTACAAAAGACTGCGCTGTCCGTTCCGGATCGTTATAGTATCCCAGCGCAAGCTGTGGTCCTATGAGGCACAATTCTCCGATATTCGATTCCTTGTTATGTTCATCCAGGATCAGGCAATCAAAATTAGGGGCCAGCCTGCCCAGGGTAACCAGTGTATCGTCATCTGAAAAATCAGCTTCACTTATCTCGTGGGCGGAACAGATGCATGTGCCTTCCGTTGGGCCATACACGTTAAAAAAACGTGCCCTGTGGGCATACAGATCAAACAATTTTTTGAGTAATTCTTTGGGGTATCCTTCTCCACCAAAAGTAAAAGTTCGAATAGTCTTGAGTACATCCTTTGTTAAAAGCCGGATGTTTGTCAGATAAATCAGAAACGAAGGCACGCTGAACCAGAATGTGCAGCCAGCCTGCTCTACAAGTTCCAGCAACATTTTGGGTTGGGAAACCACATTCAGTGGAAACGTTGCCATCGTCAGGCCGTTGAAAATCGAACAATAAAAATCAAAAACCGAGTTATCGAAATAGATCGGATTAACATTCGTCAAAATATCGTCATCTGCAAGCGCGTAGGCTTCTTTTCCCCAGTGAATGAAATTCAGGATGCTTTCATGTTTGATTAAAACGCCTTTAGGAACGCCAGTCGAACCAGACGTAAACATGATATAGGCAGGATTTTCCCCGGAAATGCTATTTAGTCTGTCCTTTGACAGCTGTTTCGGTTGTTTTTTAATAGCATTCCGTATGGATGTATTTGAATACTCAAGGCACGGAATATGTAATTTCTGACAAAGATTGGTAACATCAGTTGTTGTGCCGCAGTCTCCAAAAACCATTACGGGTTCTGCGAGTTCGAAGATTTTTTCCAAACGCTCCAGTGGATTTGAAACATCAAAATTGGTATAGATAATCCCCAGTTTCAGACATGCCAGCATCAGGGAAAAACCGAATGGTGTTTTATTATTTTGTATGGCAATGACCTGTTGTTTTTTCAGTCCCTTTGAAATCAGGAAATTCGCAATCTGGTTTGAAAAAATCTCTAGTTGGCCAAAGGTAATTTGCGTGCCATCAATAAAAGCAATAGCAGCCTTGTTTTTATGTTTTTGCGCAATATGCTGATATTGCTGGCCCAGATTATAAATATACATTTACATTTCTAGTTCGGCATAACCGAAATCTTCTTCGCTGAAATTGTTTCCGAAATAAAGCATGTATATGCTTCCGTCTTATTCAAAAACATGTGGATAACAAATCTATGACACACTCAAAATCTTAGAAAATTTTTTCGATCAAAATCGGCATATACTTAACGTCCAATGTCATTCTCATTGTGCTCTTTTTTCTCTCATGCATTGAAAAAACGAAAGAAATTATCAAATGCCAATTAAAAGGATTTTGGGTTTGACGTTACATCCAAGGCAAATCATGATCAAAAAGGGATAAACATTTTTCCTTTTAAATCCATCTTATTTTATTTCTCTTTTTTGGGATTCAATATTTTTTCTGCTTCTTGTCTTATCAAATTATCAAGCCATTTATGCATTGAAATACCCAGTTTTTCCCGTGCTTTTAAGGCCAACTCTTTGGTTTCAGGTGTCACCCCCTCCAATTTGCCATAATAACGGGTGAGATAAGTCCCCCCTCTGGCCCCTGGTATCTCATAATCAAAGTTGGCTTGCGGCTCTCCCTCTCCCATGGTGAAGTCAACGACAAATACAGCCCCAGACATAATCCATGTAACTGATAAATCTCTCGCTTCTACCGGAATGGCGCTTAAATCAAATTCACTGGCATAGGTTTCATTCTGGTTGATCAGAATCTTGGCAAAATCTGTAGTCCTCAACCATGGTGCAATGCTGTGTCCACCAAGTACAACACGTCCTCCAGGTTTTATGACACGGGCAATCTCTTTGAAAAAATCAACACCGTCATAGCGGCTCAGTGCAACGCCGCTGAATCCGTATATCGCATCAAAATGTTTATTGGGATAAGGCAGTTTGGCCGTATTGCTTTGTGTTATGTATAAAGGCGTTTGATTATTTTTGAATTTGTCTTTCAAGACAAAAAGCATGTCCAGCGAAATATCCTGCACATGAAGCTCACCTTGTGATGAAAGCCTTTTAGCAATCAGTACCGAGTCCCGGCCAGTTCCTGCGTTTAACTCCAAAACTCTTGAATTTGCGTCCAAACGTAATTTATCGATCATTGAATTGCGTACATTTTCCTCGTTCAAGAAAAATGTTTCAAAATTCAAATAATGATATTTGTCATATTCAGTTGCTAGATGTTTGTATGTGTTTAGTGCAAGATTGTTTTTTGCTTCATTTGTAATGATTACCATTGATGGAATATCATCAATTATTTGATATTGTTCGCCGGTATCATTTTCCAAGTGATCACCTATCAGTTTCAGTTTTGATAGGGTTTTAGGGCATCTGAGCTGTTCAAAAAAGGGTTTATGCATTCTTTCCTCTTGGAATTTTATCTGGTGAAAATGTAAAGCCAAATCAAAATGGTATCATTTTATTTAACAATGCAAGCATTTGATATTCAGCTATTGTTCTTGTCTGGATAATCTCTAGTCAGGCTCATCTTGTGAATTTTCAGGATATTTGTCATCCCTTGTTTTTCTACAAGTCCAACAATCTCTTTTTCTCAAATACTCAGTGCGCCATCTACCGCAATTGTGCAGCCGGTAATATGATCGCATTCGATAATGTATTTCACTGTATTGATAATGTCATCGACTTGCCCCAGCTTGCGAAGGGGAGTTTCTCTAACCCAGTAATCAACCAGCCCCTCATTTAATGCCTCTCTGGTTGATGGTGTGTCAATAAAGCCAGGCGCAATTGAGACTGCCCGGATACCAAACATCCCCATTTCCTTCGCAATGACACGCGTCAATGCTTCTGTACCTGCCTTCGCAGCTGAATAAGCGGCTTGCCCGGCATTTCCCTTGGCCGAAATGGAGCTGAAGTTGATAATGACACCCCGAACACGTTTTGAAGACATTTTCTGGGCAACCTGAACACTCATGTTAAAGCATGATGTCAGGTTTCTGCTGATAACCCTGTCCCAGCTTTCTCTTTTGTGGCGTGTTTTTTTCATGACATTGATCAATGGCTCGGAATAGATCTCTCCTGCACAATTGATCAGGATATCAATCCGGTCTATTTTTTGGAGTGCTTCGGCAACTGCGGTCTCATCCGTGACATCCACATTGAAAACAAAGGGATCATTTGAATCACGGATATCAAAAATAAATATTTTTCCGCCGGCATCCTTTAGCGCCCTGGCGATAGCCGCACCAAAATCACCCAGCCCACCAGTGATTAAAATGTTTTTTCCGTAGATGTCCATTATTTTTTATGTTTAACAAGCGCTTCGATGGCGGCAACACTGATCATTTCAGCAATTTCGTCGCCATCAAATTCAATACCCAAACGGGTTTCAAGATTAGCCACCAGTTCCATATGTGTTAAGGAATCCCATGTGTCTATCTGCTCAATCGTTGTATTACTGTTTATATCATTAATATTGACACGAAAAGTTTCAGCCAATATTTTTTTTATATCATCCACACTCAAGCCTTTAATCAAATTTGAACAATTTCATGAATTGATCGGTATTAAGGCGGTGCCGGGGCGTATCAGGAACAATGTGAACAGACTTCTCTTCCGTGTTCCGTGTAACGACAGCACCAGCGCCGATAAAATTATCATCGCCAATGACGATGTTATGCCCTATTGTTGCGTTGATTCCTAAAAAACAATTTTTGCCAACAACCGTATTTCCTCCTATTACTGTTCCGGACGTAATCCAGACGTTGTCGAGTACTCTTGAATGATGTGCAATTGTTGCGTTGGGATAGACACAGACATTGTTTCCGACTTCAGCAAAAGGCTCAATGGAAACATTGTCCAGAACAATACAATTTTTACCAAGCTTTGCTGTGGCGCAAACACTGGCTTTTGAATGAACGTAACTGATGAGTTCATACCCCATGGCCTCAGCCTCACGGCATTTCTGTGCCCGAAGTGTATTCATACCATGATATCCAACAGCAACAAGCATTTTGTATTGATCAGGCGGAAAATCACGAGCAACCTCATTAAATTTTACGACAGGCAATCCAAACAGCTTGTCTTCATTAGAATAAGCTGCATCAACACAAAATCCTGAAATGGTTAAACTTGCGGCCTCATCATTCTGCACATAAGCAAAAACAAGTTGCGAAACTTTGCTGGTCCCAAAAATAACGATATTGTTTTTTTGCATGCAAGACATTCCTTATGAAAAAATTGTACTGTGGTTTTAGATAAAATATTAATCTTTCACTCATTGCCAGACAGTCTCATTATGTTAATTTCAGGGAGCAGGTCAAGATATCTATATTGCTCGAGCCATACCACGAATTTTTCCATTGACATTAAGGTAGCCCGGGAACAAATCAAGCGTATTGTTTGTATTCCTGTTTGAAGTTAGCTCTATGGTCAGTACAGATCAAAAATGCCCTCCCAAAAAAAACATATAAATTCTTTGATGCAGATGGAGAGTATGACATCGGATATTAAATTCCATATGACTAAATAATGGTTTTAAGATCAGAAAATGAAAATATGAGGGCTTATATTTAACGAGTGATGCAATAACAACTGATTTCGTGTATTTTCTCAATAGTGACTTCAGATCGCACTTAGCAATGCCTGGTGTCCATATCAAAGAAATAATGTAGTGGTTTGGTTTTTTAACATGTGCAGGGAGAGGGCATTGTCCAAAAACATAGTTGCATTTGTCGGTGAAAACGAGAATGAAATATTGAAAGTCTCGACGCAAATGGTTTTTGATGTATCGCAGCCAAAAGGTTTTCAAGGGCACGTGATTAATCTGCGTGATCCTGCATGGGCGCAAAAATTACAACCTATTATTGATGACGGCATCTTTTTCGCGTACGGAGCAGCGGGGATCGGTGCAGGTTTAACCAATACCGAGGGAAAAAATATTTGGGATGCGATTCATGTCCCCTTTCTTTCAATTTTAGGTGACCACCCTTCCCAAATACCAAGAAACCATCAAGTACATGCCAGACACGTCGTAAATTGCTATGTCTATAGGGAACATTTTGATGTGCAGCGACAAATCATACGCTCTCCCCAGTTATCGATGCTCTTTCCGCTTGGAGTTGCCCGAAACCCCTGCCGCGATAATGTGCCATGGAAAGATCGAACACATAAAATCGTATTCCTGAAAAGCGGGGGGAACCCGGAACAAAAGCGCGCAGGCTGGAGTCACTGGCCTGGCAAATTACGTACCGTTTTAGAAGAAGCTTCGGCGGAGGTATTGCGCCGTTCGACGGGCGATATAGCGCCAGTCATGCAGTCATGCCTTGACACTTATGGTATCAATCTGGATGGTCGACATGATGTGCTGTTGGCTATGCTTTCTGAGGTTGACTGGTATACCAGGCTTGCAAGATTGACAAAAATGGCCCGGGCATTGTGCCGTATTGATGCAGAAATTATCGGGGCGCGATGGGAACATATTGACAAGACAGGGATAAGGGCAAAATTTCGTCCTGGTATCAATGCCAGTAAAATACAGGAGTTGTTTGCCAACTCAAAATTCGTCGTCAATGTCACCCCGAATTTTGCCTCAGGCATCCATGAACGTGTTCCACATGGGTTTGCAGCCAGGGCCTGTGTTGTTTCAGACGACAATGACTGTAGTCGAAGCAATCTGTCAGGTCTTCCTACGTATTTTGGTTTTGACTGGGCCGATCCGGACTGGGAGGAAAAGCTCATTTCCCATCTTGAAGATTCCAAGGTCTATGCCGAGGAAGAATTCCAGCCTGCACTTGATCTGGTTAATCAGGATTTCAGTCTGGATCAGGTATTTCAGGCCATGCTTGAGATTGCGGAGGTGGTCAGGATGCTGGACGTTAATGATGCGACTTTTCAGGCGTATGGACGCCCCGTGGAGCAATAGACTTCCAGGCTATGGTTGGAATGGCTCAGCTACTGTGTGCACGCTTGAAGATGCAAGCACAAATATGGAAAAGGCACGGAAATCCGGACGCCATCAATCTAAAAAAATACTGCATTTTCCTGGGTGATGGTGCCAGGATGGGTTTGTCCGGATTGGCCTGAATATTCTGAAACCGCAATGCGGTATCAGTCCCGGGTTCTATCGGTACGTTTATCCCTGTCAGGCGTTAACCGGCCTGTAAAACCGGATGAGACGGTTTCTGTAAAAAATTTCTTGTATTGCAACACATTGTTTTTCATGCATTTTTTCTGTTTTTTGCCCCCTTGGGGCATTTTTTTTGCCCTGAACCCTAAAGTTTCTCATCGAAATGACCGTTAACAGGGATAAGCAGCGGTGCGCCCGGACTTCCGGGCTGTTTCCAATGCAGGGGTGTGTACGGAATCAGCGCGCCTCCACTACAGGATCGGACAGGCAGAAAATATTACAGGAGAAGATATGCCATCCTTTATTAATACCAATATGAGCGCATTGAATACGATGCGCCAGCTGAACAAGACGCAGGAGACGCTGTCCACGGCGATGGAGCGCCTGTCTTCCGGCAAGCGGATCAACAGCGCAAAGGATGATGCCGCCGGGCTGGGCATTGCGGCCAGCATGCTGTCCCAGATCAACGGGATGAACCAGGCGATGCGCAATGCGTATGACGGGGTGTCGATGGCACAGACGGCGGAAGGCGCATTGTCGACTTCTGCTGATATGCTGCAGCGGATGCGCACGCTGGCGGTGCAGGCGTCGAATGCGTCAAACTCACCGGCAGACACTCAGGCGCTGCAGGCGGAGATCAACCAGCTGGCATCGGGCCTGAATGATATTGCCAGTAAATCGTCATTTAACGGGCAGAGGCTTTTAAACGGCACGATGGCGACGCAGCAGTTCCAGGTGGGGCCGAATGCGGGCGATACGGTATCGGTTGGCGGGACGAATTTCCAGACGAATGCCTATGGCAACAACCGCCTGGAAAGCGAAGCGGTCACGCCGGGTACGGCGGTTGATGCCGGCCGGTTTACGATTACGGGTTCTGCCGGTTCGGCCACGGTTTCGACGGCTGCCGGGGCGTCTGCGCGGGATGTGGCTGATGCCATTAATGCCCAGTCGGACAGGACGGGAGTAACAGCAACGGCCAGCACGGATGTCAATCTGGGCAATCTGCAGGCAGGCCAGTCCTATTCGTTTGAGCTGACATCGAATAACAGTTCGGCAGTGTCGGTGTCGTTTACGGTGGGCGACGATGGCGATCTTTCTTCTGCGGTGAATGCGTTTAACCAGCAGTCGGCAAAAACGGGTGTCACAGCCCAGGCGGATGCGGTGACCGGCGGCCTCAAGCTGACGAATGCATCAGGCGAGGTGATCGGGCTGCAGGCGGCGCCGGGGTCTGCCCTTGCGGAGATGCGCGCTTATGATGCCAGCGGCAATCTGTCTGCCAATGCAGCACAGATAACGGATGCCGGTGTGACTGAGGCGGCCGGTACGGTGGCACTGAATTCAGCGAATGCGTTTTCGGTGACGGAATCAACGCCGCTGGGCGGGATTGCTGTAGCGGGCAGTTCGCAGCTCAATACGGTGGCCGATATTGATGTTTCGAGTTTCGAGAGTGCGCAAAATGCGATTGCGACGATTGATTCGGCGTTGGCGGCCATTTCATCCGAGCAGGCAAAGTATGGCGCTATCCAGAACCGTTTTACGGCGACGATCGATAATCTGGTGATCGGTGCGGAAAACACGACTGCAGCGAAGAGCCGGATCATGGATGCGGATTATGCGCAGCAGGTTTCGGATATGTCACGTTCCCTGCTCTTGCAGAAAATGGGCGTGGCCATGCAGGCGCAGGCCAACCAGAGTCCGCAGGCGGTGCTCTCACTTCTGAAGTGAGGCTTGACGTTGCGATGAAAGGGCGGGTACCCTCGGGGTAACCTGCTCTTTGTTTTTGAGGATACGCCCATGCGAGGATGTGAAAGGAAATACAGGATGGCTGCCGGTGCGCGCGTGACGCTGCGTCTGCTCGCAGGCCTTTTCTTTTTGTGCCCGTTTTTTTCGCCTTTTGCCTCGGCAGAGGCTGCCCGGGTAGATGTGCCGCCCGGTGAGCAGGCGTCCGCCGGGGGAGGGGATGTCGCGGCCAGGTATGCGCCGCCTGCCAGCGGTCCGGATGTGGCGCAGTCGGGCAGTGATATTTTTGATACGGAAAGTTCGCAGCCGCAGGAGTACGAGCGGGCGATCGAATGGTACCTGTCGGCAGCGGAAAAGGGGCATGTCCATGCGCAGGTGACGGTAGGCTATATGTACCTGACCGGCAAGGGTGTAAGAAGGGATGACGCCGAAGCGCTAAAGTGGTTTGAGCGCGCGGCTTCCCAAGGGTATGCGTATGCGGAATTCATGCTGGGCAGGATGTATCTTCAGGGCCGGGGAGTAAGGCAGGATGTTGATGCTGCGGCTTCCTGGATGAGAAAGGCGGCCGAGAAGGGCAATGCGGATGCCCAGTTTGGCATGGCGCGGTTGTACGAGTGGGGCAAGGGTGTGCCGCATAATGAAGCCCAGGCGGTAAACTGGTACAGGAAGGCTGCCGAGCAGGGCAAGGGGCGCGCGCAGGTGAGCCTGGCCAGCCGTTACCTGACCGGGCGAGGCGTGGCAAAGGATGAGAAACAGGCGCTGTTCTGGTACAGCCGGGCGGCCGAGCGGGGCATGGCAGAAGGGCAGTGCGGGTTGGGTACGCTGTACTATAACGGGCAGGGTGTGGAAAAGGATTTTGACCAGGCTGCCGAGTGGCACAGGAAGGCGGCGGCCCAGGGGTATGCGCCTGCCCAGTTTGGCCTGGCGCGGCAGACTTTGCGCGGGCAGGGCGTGGAAAAGGATGTGGAGCGGGCGTTTGAGCTGGCGCGGATGGCGGCAGACCAGAATTATGCGCCTGCACAATTTGCACTGGGCCGGGCCTACGAGGAAGGGCGCTTTGTGAAGGCGGACAAAAAAGAGGCGCTGGAGTGGTACAGGCGGGCGGCTGAACACGGCAGCGAGGATGCGATCCGGAAGCTGAAGAATTTTTCGGCGGATTAGGGGGTAGATGCCCGGGCTGATCCAGCGGCATGATTGAGGGTCTGCTGGCGTTCGCCACATATACGATGTGGTTTGTGTAGCGTGGTGCAGCTTTGCTGCCCGCGTGGAAGATTGTTATATGGGCCGGCCTGTGCAGGTGATGGTAGCGTTTTTCGTGGGCAGCAAAGCTGCACCACGCTACAGGATGGGGGCTGTTTGTGCGGGGGGCATCAGGATGTGGTGCGCGGGTTGGCGCGTGCCCAGGGTAGGGCGGCTTTGCCTGTTTTTTTTGAGCATGTGTTTATGTATATCGTTATATGTAAATAGCGATGCGAAATGTGATTGACGTTTAACGGATCGCGTTATACAATTTACCTGTTTTTTTGTTATGGGTACGGCTGTTCCTGCTGCGGGTGTTGGTGGGGTGGCTGCGGAAAGAGGGTGTTGCCTTGAGGGTGCGTGATCAGGATATGGAGGCGGTATTGCCGGTTCATCCCGGGACGGTTTTGCGGGAGCGGTTTTTGCAGCCGGCCGGGCTGACGTCGAGTGCGCTGGCAATTGCATTGCAGGTGCCGGCGCCGCGCATTAACGAGATTGTGCGGGAAAGGCGCGGGGTCACAGCGGATACGGCTTTGCGGCTGGCGCGGTATTTCGGTAATGCGCCGGAGTTCTGGATGGGGCTGCAGGATGAGTATGATCTGGCTGTCAGCCGGGCAAGCCTGGGCGATGCGCTGGAGCGGATTATGCCCAGGGCTGCCATTCGGAGTGATGCCCGGTAGCGCCTGTTTTGTTGTTTTGCAGTCTGTTGATTTTTATCATATTTTTTGTTTTTTAGGGCTGTGTTGCGCGAAATCGGCGCAGAAAAGTTTAAAAAAAACCGTTTTTACCCTAAATGTTTCGGTTTTCTGACCGTTAAAACAGTTATCAGTAAGTGCATGCCTTGATCAGGAAGGTGTGTGCCGGTAACCGGAATGTACAGTTCCTTTTTATAGGATGGGGACTGGAAAAGGGTGGAGACTGTGCAGGCAGGGTTACGGATTTCCCGGTTTTGCCGGGTTCGGGAACACAATATAAAAACAGGAGAGAGTAATGGAGATCAGGACCATTGGAAGCGCTTCAGTCGGGACAAGGCCGGCTGTGGACAGTGGCGTGGTTCCGCAGGCGACGCAAAACAAGGCGTCGGAACAGACAGCTGTGCAGACAGTGAAGGCGGTGCCGCAGGTTGCTGAAATGGAGCAGATGGGCGCAATGCGCAAATCTGCCGGGAAAGCCGATCCGGTTCAGCAGCAGCCAAGGGACAGCGCCCAACTGGCCGGCTCGGATGTGTCCGCACGCCTGATATCCAGCCAGGAAAAAGCGGATGCGCAAAAAACGCGGCAGGCGGAAAACAGGACGGCTGCGAGACAGGCAGAGGATGCCGGACGTATGGCGCAGGCTGAAAGGGCCCGCCAGGAACGCATGACTCCTGTTGAGGAGGCCGCAGAAAAAGAGGCGGAAAAGGAGCGCACGCAGCAGGTGGTCAATGAGCTTTCTGAGTCGCTTGCCTCTATGGCAACCAGCCTGGATTTTTCAGTGGATGAGGATCTGGGCAGGGTGGTTGTAAAGATTGTTGATTCCGAAACGCAGGAAGTCATCAAGCAGATTCCTTCTGAAGAAGCGCTGGCGCTTGCCAAGTCTCTTGGCAAGATGACCGGGATGTTTGTCCAGACCCGTGCATGATTAAAATTGCCGTACCCTAAAGTATCCGGGTGTTATTGCCGTTAAGAAATGCATGGGGTGTCTTGAAGGCACGAAAAATAACGGTACGCACGAAGTCCGCATCCGGGGAATCAGGAAAAGTAAGCCATATAATCCCGCTTATTCTCTGGCTTGCCAACATACCGGATCGGGTAGAGTGCAGATAAGCTGCTGAAGTTGCCGGCAGCATCATTGCAGGAGACTACGATGGCTATTTCATCACTTGGTGTTGGTTCCGGTCTGGATCTTGAGGGTATTATTGAAAGCCTGATGGCGGTTGAACAGCGTCCGGTTCAATTACTCGCCAAGAAAGAGAGCAGCTACAACACGAAGCTTTCCGCTTACAGCCAGGTCAAAAGTGCTGTGTCGACTTTCAGCAGCATGATGGGCAGCCTCTCGTCCATGAGCACCTACCAGAATACCAATGCCTCCGTGGCGGATGCCGATATTGCGACTGTATCCGCAAATACCAAGGCGGCCAGCAGTTCTTATTCCCTTTTTGTAAAACAGCTCGCGCAGGCGCAGAAGCTGGCGGCTACGGGTGTGGAAAAAGCCAACGAGGCCATTGGCGGCGGCACGATCACGATTGAGTTCGGCAAGATTACCGGCGGAGACTATGACGAGACAACCGGAAAGTATACGGGCGCGGCGTTTGAGGCAAATGACAAGGGTGCCAAGTCCATTGATATTGCCGCTGACAGCACGCTGGAGGATATTCGCGATGCGATCAACAAGGCCGGTGCCGGTGTGACGGCTTCGATCGTGAATGACGGCAGTGACAAGCCTTATCGCCTGGTGCTGACAAACAGTGAAACAGGCGAAGAGCAGAGCATGAAGATCACGGTCAGTGATGATGCTGACGATGCGTTAAAGACGCTCCTGAACCATGACCCGGCGGCTGATGACGGCCAGGCGCTGCAGCAGACGGTCAAGGCGCAGAACGCGGTATTTACACTGGATGGTATCGAGATCACGAAGCCGAAAAATACAATCAGTGACGCGATTACGGGGGTGACCCTGACGCTGCTTGCCGAAAGTGAAAAGGCAACGACAGTGAAGGTGGAGCAGGACACCAGCGTGGCAAAGACGGCAGTGGAAAATTTTGTGTCTGCCTATAACAACCTGGTAAACAGCCTGAAGAGCATGACAAATTATGATGCCGAAACGCAGCAGGCGTCTGTTCTGACTGGTGATTCGGCGGTGCGTTCGATCCAGACCCAGTTGAAATCGGTGTTTTCGCAGGTGCTGGGTGGCGAAGCAGGGTACCGGATGCTGTCGGATGTCGGTATTACGCTGAACAAGGAAGGGGTGCTGGAGATTGACAGCACCAAGCTTTCGGAAGCGATGGAAAAGGATTACGAGTCGTTTGTCGGCATGTTTGCGGAAGGTGGCGTCAGCGGGACGGATAATATCGAGTTTGACAGCCAGACCAGCGCAACGAAGCCCGGCAGCTATGAAGTGGTTATCGAGCAGGTTGCCACCAAGGGCTTTACGTCACTGAATGTGAGTAACCTGAATCTGAGCGGCCTGAGTGAGTCTGACCGCTCGATCAGCCTGAATATCCATGGCGTGGCAAAATCGGTCACGCTGGATCAGCGCGAGTACAAGACGAAGGAAGAGTTTGCTGCCGCCCTCCAGACGAAGATCAACGCCGAGTACAAGGAATCGGGCGTGAGTGTGAATGTCAAGGTGGATGACGATGGCAATGTCCGGGTTGAATCCAATACCTATGGCTCGGTATCGAAGGTTTCTATCGGTTCCGCCTCCTTCTTTAGTGAAGTGGAGGCGAAAGACGGCCAGGATGTGAAAGGCACGATTGATGGTGTCGAAGCTGAAGGCAATGGCCAGTATCTGACGTCCAAGACCGGTGATTCAAGCGGCATGAAGCTGAAGATCACGGGTGAGGAGGGGGATATTATCAGCGGGACGGTGAAGTTTACGCAGGGTTTTGCCTACCAGTTTTCCCAGCTTGCCAAGACGATGCTGGAGGATGACGGGGTGATCAGTTCGCGTATCGATGGCATCAACGAGTCGCTGGAGTCGATTTCCAAGCAGTACGATTCCTGGGACAAGCGTCTTGAGCAGATCGAGGCTGCCTATCGGGCGAAGTTTACGGCGCTGGATGTGCTCCTGGCGGAGCTGAATTCGCAAAGCTCGTATCTGACGACACAGCTGGAGTCACTGTCGAGCCTGTGGAAGCAATCCAGTTCCAAGTGATCGGGCCCGGGACGAAACGGTATTTGAAAATTTAGGGAGAAATTATGTTTGCTTCTTCTCGACATGGGGTTAATGCCTATGCCAGGGTTGGTGTTGAAACCGGTGTGCTGGCGGCCAGTCCGCACAAGCTGATTGCCATGCTTTATGATGGCGCGCTGTCGGCGATTAACATGGCTGCCCGGCATATGGAAACAGGTGATATCGAGAAAAAAGGGGAGGCGATTGTCAAGGCCACCACGATTATCCAGAGCGGGCTGCAGGCCAGCCTGAACAAGGAGGTGGGCGGCGAACTGGCTCAAAACCTGGATGCGCTTTATGACTATATGCGCCGCCGTCTTTTCGAGGCGCATGTCAAAAATGATCCCGAGATGCTTGCCGAGGTAAAGGGGCTTCTGGTGGATATCAAGAGCGCCTGGGACGAAATCGGGGAAACGGTGGACAAGCAGCCTGCTGCCGCGCCGATCGGGTCTGCCGATCTGCCGCCGCCGGTTAGTGATCCGCTGGCCCCGCGCAAAACGACACTGATGAGAGCCTAGGCATGGACAAGAATACGATTCTGACGGTTTATGACAAGGTTTCCGGTGTGATGGGCCTGATGGTCCTGGCTGCCGAAGCGAGTGACTGGGACCGGTTGACGGAGTTGCAGCCGCAGTGCAAGGCTTATGTGGATACGCTCAGGATAAGCGATCATCATGAGGGGCTGACGGATGAGGAGATCGAGCACAAGATGTTCCTTATCCGGAAGATCCTGGATGATGACCGCCGTATCCGGGAGCTGACCGAGCCCTGGATGAAGCAACTGGCTGATTTGCTCGGTCATTCGGTAACGTCTCGCAAGGTGAACCAGGCATACGGTCTTAACGCGGTTAGTTAGCTTTTATGGAACTGCGGAGCGATGTCACCGGCACACGCCCTGTAGCCCAGACTGCCGGTATATCGCAGGTTTCTCCTGCCGGTGATCTCAAACAGGATGTTTATGCCCGCCTGATGGCAACTGCCGTCGGGCGGCCACTTGCTGCCGAGGTGCTTTCGCAGACGGAAAGCGGCACATCGATGGTGCGGGTGGCCGATACGGTGGTCCAGATGGATCTGCCGCCTGATGCGAAGGTGGGCGAGAGGGTGACGCTGACCCTTTTGGCAAAAGAGCCGCGCCTGACGTTTCTTTTTGAGCGTGAGCCGGCAGCGCATGCTTCGGTATCGAATACGGGAAGGTTGATTGATAATATCCTGCGCTCGGTTTCGCAGGATGGCGGCACCGCGACGCTTTTGGGACGCACGCCGCTTTTTCCCACGCCGCCTTCTGCCGCGGCCGGGCAGATGCTGCCGTCGGGCCTGGCGGCTTCGCTTGAGTCGATGTTATCCAATATGTTCAGCACCAGCGGCCTTTTTTACGAGTCGCACCTGGCGCAGTGGGTGGCGGGCAACCGCTCGCAGGCGGAGCTGATGGCAGAGCCGCAGGCGAAGATGCATAATCCGGCGCAAAACCAGGCGCTGGCGCAGGGCGCAGACCAGATGAACCGGCTGGAGGCGCTGCAGGAAAAGAGCTGGGTTGCCTCGCTGATGAGCAAGGCGGCGTCAAAGGTAGCAGCAGCGGTCTCGCAGCAGCCGGACAGGACGGAGCAGGTGATTGACCGGGATGCGGCGAACATGATCCGCATGCAGCTTGATGCGCTGGAACAGCGAAAGATTATCTGGCAGGGCGAATTGTGGCCGGGCCAGGAGATGGAATGGGAAGTTGAGGATGAGACGCCGCGCCAGAAAAGGGAGTACGGCGAGGCGGCAGAGGGTGCCTGGCAGAGTGTGCTGAGAGTGAATCTGCCGCTTTTGGGTTCGGTTACAGCCACGATGCGCCTGGTGGGCGACACGGTGCAGGTGCAACTGGGCGCTGCGGATGAGGCGTCGACGTCGCTTTTGCGGCAGTTCGGGCCGGAACTGGTGGCGGCCCTGGAATCGGCGGGCGCAAAGCTGGATTATTTTACGGTGAATGATGAAACGGCCTGATGCACAGCAGAATGCGGTTGCGCTTGCCTACGAGGTGGGCAGCCGGGCGCCGAAGGTGGTGGCGAAAGGGCGCGGCCTGATTGCCGAGGAGATTATTCGCCGTGCCAATGAAAGTGGTGTTTTTGTTCATCAGTCAAAGGAACTGGTGGCGCTTTTGATGCAGGTGGAACTGGACCAGGATATTCCTCCCCTGCTTTATCGTGTTGTTGCGGAACTGCTTGCCTGGCTTTATCATGTAGAGGCCCGGCAGGCGGCAAGACAATCCCCGCCTCCGCCCCTGAAGCTGGATGTTCCGAAAGTGGAGTCCATCCGCGAGGGGGAGGGTTCAAATTCAATATAGATGTCTTTCGTGCGTGCGGTTTTTTCCATATTGTATTATCCTTATGGATGTTGATGTACGGAAATTTTTTGTTTTTTTAAGGTGTATATGGGGGGGAGTTTCCGAAAGCGGCCTGTGCTGCGGGAAATGGCTGACCTCGGCTGGATGAATGGATGAGCGCGAATAACACAGCTGATAATCAGGGCAGGTCTTTTGAGGAAAATCTGGAAAAGTACCAGGTTTTCTCGCCGCTTGAAATCGGCCGGATTCTGAGAGGGATCCAGGCCAACAAGCAGCTGATCCGCATGAGTTTTGCCGGTACGATGGAAACGGTGATTACCAGCGTGCTGGATGTGGATGTCAAGGCAAGGATGCTGATGCTGGATTCGTCGCCGGTTCAGGCGCAAAACGAGGTGGCGATCAGAAGCAATATGATCAGCTTTGAAGGTGTTCTCGACAGGATCAAGATTTCTTTTACGACGAACCGGGTGTATGCGGATACGTTCGAGGGCCGCCCATCGCTGCGCGTGCCTTTTCCGGAGCGGCTGGTTCGCCTGCAGCGGCGTGATCATTTCCGGGTGCCGGTTTCAAACAGCACGATCCGCATTCCGATGGAAGTGAATGGCCATGTCATGCATTCGGTCGGCAATATCCGTGACCTGAGCCCGAACGGGGCGTGCGTGATTGATGCCTCGATGATGCTGGATAACACGGTGGGCATGGTTTATCCGAATTGCCGCCTTGACCTGCCGGATACGCAGCCGCTGAATGTGACGCTGGAAATCCGCAATTCACACGAGATATCGATGCCGGACACTTCGCATCAGCGCCGTATCGGCTGCCAGTTTGTGAACCTTTCTTCGGCTGAGTCGGCGTTGATCCAGCGCTATATCACGCGCCTGGAAAGGCAGCAGAAGATGTTGACGGGTTAAGATAATTTGCCTGCTGCAAAGCCGCCTTCGGGTGGCTTTTGTTTTATCTGCCGGGCGCATCCGGGCGGTTTAAGTGTAATTGATGTGTTTTGTTTCATAATTTGATGTGATCGGAGTATGATGGGGTTTTGCCCGAGCCCGGATTTTATTTTTGCCCATGCAGCATAATCCTGAACGTTTCCAGATTCATTCGCAGCACGAGATTGCCGGCATGCTGCGCAGCATGCTGGAAAGCCGGGATATGATGCGGCTGCGTTTTGCCGAGTCGCCGGAAACGATGATTACCTGTGTGCTGGATGTGGACCTGAAAAACGGCCGTTTTTTCCTGCATTGCGCCACCTCTCCCGTGCAGAACCGGATTGCGCTGCAAAGCCGGCAGATCAGCTGCGAGGCAGTGGTAAGCCGGGTGCGGATTGCTTTTCGCATCAATCGTCTCCGGCAGGCGTCATATAACGGTCAGCCGGCACTGGTGGCGGAACTGCCGGAATCGATTGTGCGTTATCAGCGCCGGGGGCATGTGCGGATTCCGCTTGAATCGGCGTTTGTCCGTATCCCGATCGTTTCGGGGCATGATGAGGCGGTGGCAACGGGCCTGGTGCGCGATATCAGTACGGGCGGCATGACGGTGGTGGATGAGACACTGGCGATTGATTACGGGGTGAATGCGGTTCACGCGGGCTGCCAGCTTTGCCTGCCGGAAGTCCGGCCTGTCATGGTGAATCTTCGTTTTCGCCATGTGATGGATCTGCCGGGCAAAACCCGCCAGCGCTCGCGCCGTATCGGCTGCCAGTTTGTGGACCTGGCCGATGAGGTGGCGGTGAGGATCAGGCGTTTTGTGTCTGATGCCGAACGGCAGATACGGATGATGATGGGGGATGCGGAAGAGTGAGTTTTCCGGCCGGACTGCCGGTTTTGTGCAGTGAGATGAGGAACGGACGCAGAGGCGTCCGTTTTTTGTTCTGGCGGGTGGTGCAAGGGGCCGAAAAAAGAAAAAAACACCCATCAGGACCGTATCGGGTAACGGCCCTGCGGTTGTGTTTTCCCGGTCAGATCTGCATGCCCATGATTTCCTGGTAGGCTGAAACGAGCCGGTTTCTGGCCTGGACGGTGGTCTGGAGCGCGATGCTGGCTTTTTGCATGGAGATCATGACGTCAGATAGCTGGACGTCGTCATTGCCCAGTACAAACTGTTCCCCCAACTGTTCGGATTTGACCTGCAGTTCGTTGACGTTGTCCAGCGTGGCTCTTAAGGCCGAGGCAAAGTCGCTTTTTTCAGCGGCTTTGGTCCCGGACGCCGGCTCGGTCAGCTGATCCGCAATGTTGGTGACCCGGTTTGACGGAGGGGTGACCTGGGACGAAGTTGCCCTGATCTGCTCCAGCATGGCCTGGATCTGGCTGGTGTTGATTGCCATCATGTTTTTGTTTCCTCTGGCAGGTTTTACCAATGAACATCTTCCGCAAGTAATCCACTGATGCTTTGCGGAATGACGCACGTTAGCAACTTTAGCACCGGTTTTTTATTTTCGAGGGGCAATAAAACGGCAAAAAACCGCTTTATTCCGCGGTTTGAATGAGGGGCTTTGCGGGGAAAATAGGTGATACTCACAATTCCCTCAATGCGTTTGACGGGAATTAACAATAAAAATAACGATTTACCTCACTTACAGTCAGCCTGGAGGGCGAAGATGGCAGTAGCAGAAGAACCAGGAGTGTTGGGCGATATCCCGGCAGCGGCAGATACGGCTGCTGATACAACCGCAGCCGGCAGGCTGCAGGGGCGGGTGGCCCAGGCAAGGGCAAGGCTTGAAGAGCCCCGTATCCGGAATATTGCGTTATCTCTCGGTATCGCGCTTGTGATCGCGATCATGGCCGGTATCTGGATGTGGAGCCAGAAGGCGGAGTATGCGGTACTGTACTCCGGCTTTTCGGAAAAGGATGGGGGCTCCATCGTCTCAACGCTCGAGCAGATGGAAATTCCTTACAAGATTACGAATGGCGGCGGCTCGATTCTTGTGCCGGCCGACCTGGTGCATGGCCTGCGCCTGAAGCTGGCGTCAGAGGGCCTGCCAAAGGCGAGCGGCGTCGGTTTCGAGGTGATGGAAAACCAGAAAATCGGTTCTTCTCAGTTCCTGGAGCAGGTGAATTTCCAGCGTGCGCTGGAGGGTGAGCTCGGCAGGACGATCCAGTCGATGGATGCGATCCAGCATGCCCGGGTGCATCTGGCAATGCACAAGGCATCGGTTTTTGTGCGTGATCAGCAAAAGCCGACGGCATCAGTGCTTTTGACGCTGTATCATGGCCGCTCGCTGGACCGTTCGCAGGTGAATGCGATGGTGCACCTGGTTGCCAGCAGTGTGCCGGGCCTGACAGCTGCCAATGTGACGGTGGTGGACCAGAACGGGGAACTGCTTTCCTGGCAGGATAGGGAGCGTTCGGAAACGGAAAAGCTCGATGCCAAGCAGATGCAGTATGTGCAGGAACTGCAAAAGAATATTGTCAAAAGGGTAGAGTCCATCCTGGCGCCGGTTGTCGGTGAAAAGAATGTTCGCGCGGAAGCGACTGTCGAGGTGGATTTTTCAAAATCCGAGCAGGCTGAAGAAATTTACAAGCCGAACCAGGCGCCGAATGCGCCTTCTATCCGCAGCCAGCACAGCACGGAACAGCAGAAGATGGCGGCCGATCCTTCGGGCGGTATTCCGGGCGCGGTGACAAACCAGCCGCCGGTTCCGCCGACAGCGCCGCTGATCCAGGAAAACCCGGGGCAGCAGCAGACGGCGCCGCCGGGACAGCGCGTGTTTACGCCGGTTGGCCAGGGCAGCACGAATTCAGCGCTGGAGGGCAAGAAGGAGTCGGTGATCAACTATGAGGTTGACAAGACGCTTCGCTATACCCAGAAGGCGGCCATGGGCGAGATCAAGCGGGTCACGGTGGCGGTTGCGGTAAATTACAAGCTGGGCAAAGATGAGGACGGCAAGGAAGGGCTGGTCCCGCTGACCGAGGCGGAGAAGGAAGAGGTGGCCGCGCTGGTCAGGGAAGCGATGGGCTATAACGCGCAGCGCGGTGACAGCATGTCTGTCCTGAATACGCGTTTTGCGCCGCTCGATGAGGGGCCGCCGATCTGGAAGCGCCCGGAAACCTATACCATCGCCAAGGATGTGGGCAAGTATGTCATCATCGCCGCGATTTTCCTCTGGCTGTATATGGCTTTCCTGAAACCGATGATCTACAAGCTGTCAGGCAGGGAAGCGGCCGACAGGAAGAAGAAGGAAGCGGAAGAGGCGGCGAAGGCGGAAGAGGAAGCGAAGGCCGCCGCGCTGGCCGCAAAACACGCGGCAGCGGCAGCCGGCGACGTGGATGCGATTGTGGCGCTTTCCGGCGCGGCCGTGACAGAGGAAGAGGAAGCCTACCAGCAGTTGCTTGAGATGGCGAAGAATCTGGCCCGCGAGAATCCGAAAGCGGTAGCGAACATTATTCTGGAGTGGCTGGGAAATGACTGACGGAATGCCGAGAAAAATGGATGGCGCGGAAAAGAGCGCCATCATGATGCTGGCCCTGGGAGCGGATGAGGCTGCCGAGGTGATGAAATTCATGGGGCCGCGTGAAGTCCAGAAGCTGGGTGCAGCCATGGCGACGATGAAGGGTGTGCCGGCGGAAGTGCTGGAACGGGTCCTGATTGAATTCATGGCTGAGGCATCGAAAAACACCGATATCGGGGTGGATACGGATTCGTATATCCGCGATGTGCTGACCAAGGCGCTGGGGGATGACAAGGCGGCAGGCCTGATTACCCGTATCCTGGGCGCGCGTGATGAAAGCGGTATTGAAAGCCTGAAGTGGATGGACGGGCAGACAGTGGCGGACCTGATCCGGAACGAGCATCCGCAGATTATTGCGACGATCCTGGTTCACCTGGAGCGGGATCATGCCTGTGAGGTGCTGAGTTATTTTACGGACCGCCAGAGAAATGACGTCGTGCTCAGGATTGCGACGCTGGACGGTGTGCAGCCTTCGGCGTTAAGAGAGCTTAATGATGTGCTGACGAAGCTTCTGACCGGCAACGAAAACGTGAAGAAAAAGCCGATGGGCGGCGTCAGGACGGCAGCCGAGATCCTGAACTTCATGAGCAGCGAGTATGAAGGCAATGTGATGGATCATCTGCGCCAGTATGATGAAAAAATGGCGCAGGATATCATGGATGAGATGTTTGTCTTTGACAATATCATCGATATTGACAACCGCGGTATCCAGACGATTCTGCGCGAGGTTCAGTCCGATACGCTGATTGTGGCGCTCAAGGGCACCAATGAAGAGCTCCGCGAGAAATTCTTCAGGAATATGTCGCAGCGTGCGGCTGAAATGATGCGTGAGGATCTGGAGGCCAAGGGTCCGGTCCGCCTGTCTGAGGTGGAAGCGAACCAGAAAGAAATCCTGGCAATTGTGCGCCGCCTGGCGGATGAAGGCCAGATCGTGTTAGGCGGCAAGGGAGATGACCAGTTTGTATAGGACATTGCCAAAAGAAAAGCAGACGGCCTTCCAGCGTTGGGAGATCGCGTCGCTTGAAGAGGAGGCGGCCGAGCAGGCAGCCAGAAAACGGGCCGTTCTCCCCACGGACCTGGATTTTGGCGCGCCTGACTCGCCTGCTGAATCGCCTGTGGAAGCGGCGCCTGAGGCGGTGCATGAAGAAGAGCCCGAGATCAGTGCCCGCCCGGAAATCGAGCCGACAGTTTCGCAGGCCACGGTTGAGGATATGCATGCCCTGATTGAAGGCATGCGCCATGAGGCGCAGGAGGCGGGATACCGCGCCGGGCTGGAGGAAGGGCTGGTCAAGGGCCAGGATGAAGGCCAGGCGCGCGGTTATGCGGAAGGCCTTGAAAAGGGACTCGAGGAAGGGCGCACGAAGGGCGAGACAGAAGGTTTTGAGAAGGGCTATCGTGAAGGATCGGCAAAGGGCGAGGAGTACGTCCGGACCTTAAAGGCGCTGGCGGAAAGTTTTGCGGCGGATGTCGCTGCGGCCAACGAGACGATCGCTTCGGATTTGCTGGCGCTTTCCCTGGATTTTGCCAAGGCGATGTTAAAGACCGCGCTGAAGGTGAAACCGGAACTGATTGTGCCGGTGGTGACAGATGCGGTTCGCTATCTGCCTTCGCTGCAGCAGCCTGCGGTACTGTACCTGAACCCGGAGGATACGGCCATTGTCAAAAAGGCGATGGGAGAAGAACTGGAGACGGCCGGATGGCGTCTTGTCGAGGATGAGCTTCCCAGGGGAAGCTGCCGTATTGAAACGTCGAGCAACCAGATTGACAGCTCGCTGGCAACACGCTGGCAGCGTCTGTCAGCCAACCTGGGGCAGGCATCGGACTGGATGGAGTGATGAATAAAACAGCATCAGCTCAAAGTGGAATGGCGCGGTGGCAGGCTTATCTGGCCGACTGCCGGGCGCTGTTGCCCCTGGTCGAGCCGATGCAGGTTTCCGGCCGGGTCACGCGTGTGACGGGCATGGTGATGGAAGCAGTCGGGTTAAAGCTGCCGATCGGCAGCGCCTGCTGGGTGCCTTTACCCAGTGGCATGCGGATCGAGGCGGAAGTCGTCGGTTTTGAAGAAGACAGGCTCTTGTTGATGCCGCAAAGTAATGTGGAAGGGATTGTGCCGGGAACGCGGGTTTTTCCGGTGGAGGCGATGGAAAACCTGCCGAAGCTGGGGTCAGTCACGCATCCCCGCAGAAGGCCGGCGGACCGCGCCAGGCATTTGCCGGTCGGTGAGGAACTGCTGGGCCGGGTGGTGGATGCCACCGGCAGGCCGCTGGATAACCTGGGGCCTTTGAATACGGTGCATTCGGCACCCCTGGCGGTCAGGGCGATAAATCCGTTAAACCGTGCGCCGATTACGGATATCCTGGATGTGGGCGTGAGGGCGATCAACAGCATGCTGACAGTAGGCCGCGGCCAGCGCATGGGGCTTTTTGCCGGTTCGGGCGTTGGCAAGAGCGTGCTTTTGGGCATGATGGCGCGTTATACGGGCGCGGATGTGATTGTGGTGGGCCTGATTGGTGAACGGGGCCGCGAGGTGAAGGAGTTCATCGAGCAGATTTTGGGCGAAGAAGGTTTGCGGCGTTCGGTTGTGGTGGCGGCACCGGCGGATACGCCGCCCTTGATGCGCTTGCAGGGCGCGGCTTATACGACGACGATTGCGGAATATTTCCGTGACCAGGGTCTGAGTGTGCTGTTGATCATGGATTCGCTGACACGATATGCGATGGCGCAGCGCGAGATTGCGCTGGCTGTGGGTGAGCCGCCGGCAACGAAAGGGTATCCGCCTTCGGTTTTTGCAAAGCTCCCGTCACTGGTTGAGCGCGCAGGTAACGGCAGGGAAGGCGGCGGGTCGATTACGGCTTTTTATACGGTGCTTACAGAAGGGGATGACCAGCAGGATCCGATTGCGGATGCGGCAAGGGCGATCCTGGACGGGCATATTGTGCTGAACAGGGAGCTGGCCGAGGCGGGGCACTATCCGGCGATTGATATTGAACAGTCGATCAGCCGTGCGATGCAGAATATCGCAACGCCGGAGCATCAGCAACTGGCGAGAAGGTTAAAGCAGTTGAGTTCGCGCTATTCGCGCAGCCGTGACCTGATCAGCGTTGGCGCCTATAGCGCAGGGAGTGACCCTGTTCTGGATGAGGCGATCGAGCGGCATGACAGGATAGAGGGTTTTTTGCAGCAGGACATCATGGAAAGGTCGAATGTGGCAGAAAGCCTGGAAGAACTGGCTGGGGTTTTTGAGTAAGTCCGGGTAAGGCGAAGACGTCGTTATGGTCAAATCCTCCACGATGGAAACGCTGATCAGCCTGGCAACAGACGAGGTGGAAAAGGCGGCTGTTGCCCTGGGACATGCGATAAGGGCCGGTGCGGAAGCGGAGCAGAGGCTGACGCTTTTGCTGCAGTACAGGGAAGATTATGTGGTACGGTTTCAGGAGAACAGGAAGACAGGTCTTTCTGCCATGGATTACCAGAATTACCACAATTTTATTGACAAGCTGGATGAAGCGATAAGCGGCCAGCAAAAGATTGTGCAGCAGGCGCAGGAGCGCATAGATGGTGCAAAAGCCGTGTGGCAGGAATGTGAGAGGAAGAGAGCATCTTATGAAACCCTGCAGAAACGGGCTGAGGTTCGGAAAATGAAAAAGGAACTCAAGCAGGAGCAGAAAGAAGCCGATGAGTTCAACAGCCGAAAGGCCCGCATGGCAAAACTGAAGCGGTAATACAGGAGAACGGAAGATGAATATGTCACTGTTAATGGTTGTTCAGCCCCTTTTGGATGCCGGCAAGAATATGGCATCCGGCGCGTCCGGGAAAAACCAGGGGGGCGATGGCAACCCTTTCCAGGCGCTTTTGCAGGGGCAGATTGCGTCACGCCAGCCGGAAAAGCAGATCATGTCCCAGCCGGGCGACAGCAAGGAGGCGGTCAAGCAGCCTTCTTCGAATGATGCCGGGAACAAGGCCGGGGAGGCAAAGTCTGACGAGCCGGTCAAGGAGGGCGCGCCTGCCGGGGAAACAGCATCCGGCAAGGTCGAGGATGAGGGAACGGTCAGCGAGGATGCGGCGGTTTTGGCCCAGATCATGGCCGCTGCCGTTGGTGCGCAGATTGTGCCGGTTGAGCCGGTGCCGGGTAATGATGCTGCCGAACTGGCAGAGGATGCAGATACGCTCGTGCTGGCGGCGGATGTGGACGTGGATGCGGATGCAGGCAAGAAGCTGGCTGCCGCTGAAATCGAAACAGTCACAGGCAAAGAAGGCGCAGAAGAGGCAGCGGATGATGCCGTTTATGGAAAAGTTCAGGCTGATGCAGAAGAAAGCATGGCAACACCGGTTGAGAAGCCGACTGTAGAGACAGCGGCAGCAAAAGCGGCACCGGATACGGCGGCGGCAGCGGCGGTGAAGCCTGCAGCGGATCAGCAGCAGGCGGTACAGACCCAGCAGCAGCCGACGGTACCGTCCATGCAGGCGCAGCAGGTGCAGCAGGCCCAGGTGGCGCCGATGGCAACCCAGGCTGATCCGGCGGCTTCCCGTGTCATGCAGCAGTTGGGCACACCGGAGTGGAACCAGGCTATCAGCCAGCGTGTTTTATGGATGGTCGGGCAGGAGCAGCAAAGCGCTTCCCTGACGCTGAATCCGCCTGAACTGGGGCCGGTTCGTGTCGTGGTGAGCGTGTCGAACAATAATGCCTCGGCCAATTTCTTTTCAGCCAATCCGGATGTGAGGCAGGCGCTTGAAGGTTCGCTGCCGCGCCTGAGAGAAATGATGGAAGGGGCAGGCATTCAGCTGGGACAGGCCCAGGTGGGCGCGGAAGGTTCGGGCAACCCGGAATCCGGGCATGCTTCTTCCAGTGGCAGGACAGCAGGTTTGCAAGGCAGTGAGAGTGATTCGGCCGGGCTTTCTGCCGTGACGACAGATACGCCGGTAACAGGCCGGAAGGTGGGCAGGGGGCTGGTTGATACGTTTGCCTGATGGCTTTGGGGTTAACAGGCCCTGAGATGCTGAAAAACCTGTTTCCGGGAATGCGGAGGCAGGTTTTTTTGCCTGTTTTACGGGGTGTGTGCTGATTTTGCCGTGTCATGCTGCGCAAAAGCGCACGAGTGGATTAAAGGAGGAAGAGAAATACCCGTTATAGAAGGAATTGTTGTTTTTTGGAGACCATAAACTTGCCTGTGTACCGGCAGGCTGTAAAATAGGTGGATTAACGCCCTGTTTTCGTGCCGCCGGTTTTTGCCCGGCATGAAAACGGATGCATCAATGACAGCAGGATGAAACCGAGAAAAACCTGAGAGGCAAGTTATGGCGACAAAAAAAGAGGCGGCTAACGGCGAGGAAGGTGGCAAGAAGAAATCGAAAGGCAAGCTGATTATTCTGATTGTGCTTGTGCTTCTGATTGCCGGCGGTGCCGGTGGCGGCTGGTACTGGTGGAAATACATCAAGAATGCGGACGCGGAAGCTGCCGAGGAGGATGGCTCGCCCAAGAAGAAGAAAAAGAAAAAGGAAAAGGAAGCGCCGGTTTTCGTGTCTCTGGATGCGTTTACGGTCAATCTGCAGGGTGAGGAAGGACAGCTTTTGCAGACAGCGATTACGCTGCAGCTGTCTGATGAGGAAGATGCGAACAAGCTGAAACAGCACATGCCGCTGGTCAGAAGCCGTCTGGTGATGCTGCTTTCCAGCAAGAAGGCGGAAGAAGTCCTGACGGCGGAAGGCAAGACGCAGCTGGCCCAGGAGATTGCCGAGCAGATAAAACAGCCGTTTTATCCCGGGGATTCTTCGATGGAAATCCAGAATGTGCTTTTCACGTCGTTTATTGTGCAGTAATTTGCAGTGTTTTTAGTGACAGGGTATGCCAACTGAAAATTTTCTTTCACAGGAAGAAGTCGATGCGCTCTTGAGAGGGGTGCATGGCATCGAGGACGAGCCTGAGGTTGTCGAGGAGGAGGCGGGTGTCCGCTCCTATAATCTCGCCACGCAGGAACGGATCGTCCGTGGCCGCATGCCGACGCTTGAGATCATGAATGAGCGCTTCGCCCGTCTGTTGCGTATTGGCATGTTCAATTTCCTGCGGCGCAATACCGAGGTATCGGTTGGCCCTGTCCGCGTTTCAAAATACAGCGAGTTTCTTCGCAACCTGGTGGTGCCGACCAACCTCAATCTGGTGCATATCAAACCCCTGAGGGGGACTGCGCTGGTTGTGATTGAGCCCAGCCTGGCATTTCTGATTATCGACAATCTTTTCGGCGGCGATGGCCGTTTCCACCTGCGCGTGGAAGGCCGCGAATTTACCCAGACCGAACAGCGGGTGATCCAGCGGACACTGGCGATTATTTTCGAGAATTATGCCAAATCATGGGAGCCGATCTATCCCATCGAGTTTGAATTCATCCGCTCGGAGATGAACACGCAGTTTGCCAATATCGCCACGCCCAGTGAGGTGGTGGTGTCCACGTCTTTCCAGCTGGACCTGGGCGATAACGGCGGGTCGATCCATATCTGTACACCTTACACGATGATTGAGCCGGTGCGCGACATCCTGACATCCAGTATGCAGGGTGAGGCGCTGGAGGTGGACAAGCGCTGGATCAGGCTGTTGAAACAGCAGATTCAGACTGCGGAAGTGGAACTGGTCGCGGAATTCGGTACAGCGAGTACCAATATCGAAGGGCTCATGAACATGCGCCCGGGTGATATCATCCCGCTGACAGTGCCGGAAAAAATCGAGGGCAGGGTGGATGGCGTTCCGATCATGGAGTGCACCTATGGAAAAATGAACGGGCAGTATGCCCTGAAAGTGGAGCGGCTGATCAGCATTTCAGCCGAGAGTGCGGGACTAGGAGATGAGCATGGCGGAGACGACGACTAAACCTGAAGACGGTGACACAACCGACTGGAGCGCCGCCATGGCGGAAGAAGAGGCCGCCAAGGCAGCTGCAGCAGCAGATACGGCTGAAGAAGCGGCCGAAGACGGCGGTACCGACTGGGGCGCAGCCATGGCTGAACAGGCCAAGGCAGAAGAAGATGATGATTCTACCGACTGGGGGGCCGCCATGGCCGAGCAGGGCGAATCCGAATCGGCAATGGCTGCTCTGACCAATGGCGGAGCGGCAAAGGCGACGGCTTTCCAGGATTTCAGCGCGGAAACTATGGATGGCCAGAAGATGCGCGATATCGATTTCATCCTGGATATTCCGGTTCAGCTGACGGTGGAACTGGGGCGCACCAAGATTCCGATCAAGAACCTCCTGCAACTGGCGCAGGGTTCGGTTGTCGAACTCGACGGCCTGGCCGGTGAGCCGATGGATGTGCTGGTCAATGGCTGCCTGATTGCGCAGGGCGAGGTGGTTGTCGTCAATGACAAGTTCGGTATTCGCCTGACAGATGTGATTACACCTGCCGAGCGGATCAGAAAGCTGAACCGCTGATGCGATCGCTTTATACCGCGTTGTTTCTTTTTGCAGCCGCTTTGTCGGCTGCGCATGCGCAGGTACAGTCCACGCCCAAACCGCCTGCAACACCGGTTTCCACAACGGGTTATCTCCTGCAGGGCGTTTTTGGCCTGCTCGTGGTGCTGGGGCTGATGTGGGGTGCCTGGTGGGTGGTGCGCCGCACGGGTTTCAACCGCACGCTCTCAGGTGTCAAAATGAAGGTGGTCGGCGGGATTTCCATCGGCAACCGCGAACGGATTATGGTTGTCGAGATTGGTGACCACTGGCTGATACTGGGGGTTACGCCCAGCCAGATCAACACGCTGGCGACCATGCCAAAACAGGAATTACCGGAAGGGGTAGCCGATGCCAATACGCCTTCCTTTGCTTTATGGCTCAAGAAAACCATGGATCGGCAAAAAAATGACAGCAAGGACTGACAGCGTGAAAAGCGTGAAAAAAGCGGTGCGGCATTTCCTTGCCTTTTTCCTTCTCGCCCTGCCGCTTTATGCTGCTGCGCAGGGCCTGCCCGCCTTAACAGCCACGCCTGCTCCGGGCGGCGGTCAGACTTATTCGCTTTCGATCCAGACGCTGGTCTTTCTGACGGCGCTGACATTTATTCCGGCGTCACTTTTACTGATGACGAGCTTTACCCGGATCATCATTGTTTTTTCGCTGCTCCGGCAGGCTATCGGCACGCAGGGGTCGCCGCCCAACCAGGTGATGGTTGCGTTGGCGCTTTTCATGACGTTTTTCGTGATGTCGCCGGTTTTCAACAAGATTTACGACGAAGCCTACCTGCCGTTTTCCGAAAACCGGATTACGATGATGGAAGCGTATGACAAGGGCAAGGCGCCGTTAAAGGCGTTCATGTTAAAGCAGACACGCAAGGCGGACCTGGAAATGTTTCTCCAGATGGCGGATATCCCGGAGGTGCAGGACCCGGATGATGTGCCCATGAGCGTGCTGATTCCGTCTTTTGCGACAAGTGAACTGAAAACGGCGTTCCAGATCGGTTTTGCGGTCTTTTTGCCGTTTCTGATTATTGATATGGTGGTGGCGTGTGTGCTGATGTCGATGGGTATGATGATGGTTTCCCCGGCAATCGTCGCGCTGCCGTTCAAGCTGATGTTGTTTGTGCTGGTGGATGGGTGGCATCTTATCATCGGTTCGCTGGCACAGAGTTTCTACTGACGAGGCGCATATGACACCTGAAAGTGTAATGACCCTGGGCCGCTATGGCATCGAAGTGACTCTTATGCTGGCTGCGCCGCTTTTACTGACGGGATTGGCGGTCGGCCTGGTAGTCAGTATTTTCCAGGCGGCGACACAGATCAACGAGATGACGCTGTCATTTATCCCGAAGATGACCTGCGTTTTTATCATGCTGGTGGTGGCCGGGCCGTGGATGATCACGGTCATGACCAATTTCATGCGGCAGGTCTTTACCAGTATCCCCTTCATGGCCGGATAGCGGCGCTTTTTGCCCGGATGTGACAGAAAGCCGCTTTTTCCATGGTGATATTCAACAGCAATGACCTCCTGATCTGGGTATCTTCCTTTATCTGGCCGTTGACGCGCATCCTGGGACTGATGGCCGGTGCGCCGCTTTTCAGCTCTTCCGGCATTCCTGTCCGTTTTCGCGTCCTGCTCGGCGTATTTATTGCCCTTGTCATTTCTCCGGCGGTTCCGGTTGAGTTGGCGGTGGACCCGATGTCCTATACGGGCTTTCTTATCCTGGTCCAGCAGTTTTTGATTGGCGCCGCCATGGGGCTGGCGATGCGTTTTGCCTTTTCGGCGCTGGAAATGGCGGGTGCCGCCGTAGGCATGACGATGGGCCTGGGCTTTGCCATGTTTTACGATCCCCAGACGCGTGGACAGTCTCCCGCGATCAGCCAGTATTTTTCGTTGCTGATTCTCACACTGTATGTTGCGGCGAATTTCCATCTGCTGATGCTGTCTGTCGTGGTGGAAAGTTTCACGACGCTGCCCATTGCCGGCGCGCCCATGGGCAGGGACGGTTTTTTCCTGATCATCAAGTGGGGCGGGATGATTTTTTCCTATGGCCTGCAACTGGCGCTGCCGATCCTGGCGGCGCTCCTGATCACGAACGTGTCGCTGGGCATTCTTACCCGGGCCGCGCCGCAGCTGAATCTTTTCGGTATCGGTTTCCCGGTGACGATTGCCACCGGGTTTGTCATGATCGCGCTGATGCTTTCTTATATGGCCGTGCCGATGGAAGACCTGTTCCGGGAGGTTTTCGGGCTGATCCGGCAATTGGGTTCGGCTGAACTTTTCCCACATTAATCAATGATTTATGCGGTATTTTTTTAAAAGTTATGCCATAATATAATAATGGCTTCCTGAAGAATTGTATTAATTTTTTGGTAACGGTTTTTCGGGATGCTGAACAGGTACCTGTAACAGGTGCGAGCCAATTTTTTTTAGTATGAGGCCTAAAACGATGCAAAAATTCCTGACCGCTTCCCTTGTTGTAGCCGGATTGACTTTTTCCATGTCCTTCAATACGGCGCATGCCAATGATACGGATGCGCAGCTTGCTACATCAGGTCATGTCAGTTCACTGTACCAGTGTGACCTTGGCGACAAGCTCACGGTATACAAAAATGCGGCTGACAACAGCTATGTCAATCTCCGCTGGCGCAACAAGATGTATCGACTGAACCGCCAGCAAACCACAACCGGCGCCGACCGTTTTGAAAACAAATCCGATGGCCTGGTCCTGATCAGCATTCCGACAAAGAGCATGCTGTTTGATTCCAAAAAAGGCCGCCAGCTTGCCAACGAGTGCCGTAATCCCGAGCAGAGCAGAAGGCACTTCGCTTCCCGCAAATAAGCTGTATACCGGCGCCTGATGGCGCTATAATACCGGTCTTGACTAACTCTTGAATGGCTCTTTTAGGGGCCATTCTTGTTTGGAGCAAAGCATGTCCCAATTGACTGAAAGCACCCTGGCGGATTTTCCGGTCGGACAATCCGGCAAGGGGCGTTTTTATTCCATTCCCGCGCTTGGCAAGGCGTTAAATATTGATGTGTCCCGTCTGCCCGTTTCCATCCGCATCGTGCTGGAGTCGGTGCTGCGTAATTGCGACGGTAAAAAAATCACGGAAGAGCATGTCAGGCAGCTCGCTTCCTGGGGAGCGAGCGCCGAAAGAACCCATGAAATCCCCTTTGTCGTGGCCCGCGTGCTGCTGCAGGACTTTACCGGCATTCCGCTTTTAGTGGATCTGGCCGCCATGCGCAACGTGGCTGTCAAGATGGGAAAAGACCCGAAAAAGATCGAGCCGCTGGTGCCGGTTGACCTGGTTGTCGACCATTCGGTGCAGATTGATTATTTTGCCCGGCCGGATGCGCTGGACCTGAATATGAAACTGGAGTTTGACCGCAACCACGAGCGCTACCAGTTCATGAAATGGGGCATGCAGGCATTTGATACCTTTGGTGTTGTCCCGCCGGGATTTGGCATTGTTCACCAGGTGAACATGGAATACCTGGCACGGGGTGTCCATCACAGGACGGACCCGCAGCATGGTGAAATCTACTACCCGGATACCCTTGTCGGCACCGATTCGCACACGACCATGATCAATGGCGTCGGTTCGGTTGGCTGGGGCGTGGGCGGCATTGAGGCCGAAGCGGGCATGCTGGGGCAGCCGGTTTATTTTCTGACGCCGGACGTGATCGGGATGAACCTGACCGGACAGCTTCGTGAGGGCTGCACGGCAACAGACCTTGTCCTGACCGTTACCGAGATTCTCCGCCGCGAGCGGGTTGTGGGCAAATTTGTTGAATTTTTTGGCGAGGGGGCGGCTTCGCTCTCGGCCACCGACAGGGCAACGATTGCCAATATGGCGCCGGAATATGGCGCGACCATCGGTTTCTTCCCGGTGGATGATGCCACTGTTGATTATTTCCGCCAGACCGGCCGCACCGAAGAGGAAGTCGCCGCGCTGGAAGGCTATTTCAGGGCGCAGGGCATGTTTGGCATGCCCCAGGCTGGCCAGATTGATTACACCCGCGTTGTTACGCTGGATCTGGGGACGGTGACGGCCTCGCTTTCCGGCCCGAAACGCCCGCAGGACCGCATCGAGCTTGGCAGCCTGAAAAAACAGTTCACCACGCTTTTTTCAAAGCCGGTATCCGAGGATGGCTTTGGCAAGAAGGCGGAAGACCTGGCTGTTACCTACCAGGCAGCGGATGGCGCGGCACTGCATAATGGTGATGTGCTGATCGCGGCTATTACGTCGTGCACGAATACCAGCAATCCGGCGGTGCTGCTGGCTGCCGGCCTGCTTGCGAAAAAGGCGGTTGAAGCCGGTCTGACAGCCGCGCCAACGGTCAAAACGTCACTGGCCCCGGGTTCGCGCATCGTGACCGATTACCTGACCAAAGCCGGTCTTTTGCCTTATCTTGAGCAGCTTGGTTTCGGGGTGGCGGCTTATGGCTGTGCAACCTGTATCGGTAATTCAGGGGATCTCACGCCTGCCATGAATGAGGCCATCATCAAAAACGATGTGGTCGCGGCAGCAGTGCTGTCAGGCAACCGCAATTTCGAGGCGCGCATTCATCCGAATATTCGCGCCAATTTCCTGGCTTCGCCCCCGCTGGTCGTTGCCTATGCGATTGCAGGCAATGTGACAAAAGACCTGATGACCGAGCCGCTGGGCAAGGGCAGGGACGGGCAGGACGTTTACCTGAAGGATATCTGGCCGAAACCGGAAGAAGTGGCCGCGTTCATGCCTTTTGCGCTGGATGCGGATACCTACCGCAAAAATTACGCGGATATCAAGGGCGCGCCGGGTGAACTGTGGGCAAAAATCGGCGGCTTTGCCACCGGTGACGTCTACAACTGGCCGGAATCGACCTATATCGCCGAGCCGCCGTATTTTGAAGGCTTCACCATGGAGCCGAAGGCCGGATCGGCCAATGTCACGGGCGCGAGAGCCCTGGCGATTTTCGGCGACATGATCACGACCGACCATATCTCACCTGCCGGTTCGATCCAGGAAAAAGGCCCGGCCGGGCAGTGGCTGATTGCGAATGGCGTGCAAAAGTCCGAATTCAATTCCTTTGGCGCCCGCCGCGGCAACCATGAGGTGATGATGCGCGGCACCTTTGGTAACGTGCGCATCCGCAACCTGATGATGCCTGCAGATGCCGAGGGCAAGCGCCGTGAGGGCGGCTTTACCGTGCACCAGCCGGATGGCGGTGAAATGTCGATCTTTGATGCCGCCATGCGTTACCAGGCGGACGGGGTGCCGGCCATTATTTTCGGCGGCGAGGAATACGGCGCCGGTTCATCGCGTGACTGGGCGGCAAAGGGGTCGCAGCTTCTCGGCGTCAAAGCCGTGATCGTGCGTTCCTTTGAGCGTATCCACCGCTCGAACCTGGTGGGCATGAGCGTGCTGCCGTTGCAGTTCAAGGGCAGTGACAGTGCTGAATCGCTGGGATTGAAAGGGGATGAGACCTTTGATCTCATTGGCCTGGAGACCATCAGCCCCCTGAAAGATGTCACCCTGGTGATCCATCGCGCCGATGGCACTTCGCAGGAAGTGCCGCTGCTTTTGCGCATTGATACGCCGATCGAGGTGGATTACTACAATAACGGCGGTATCCTGCCTTACGTGTTGCGCCAGCTCCTGGCAGCATAAGAGACGGGCTGCGCCTGATCATCATCCCCCTGCTTGTGCAGGGGGATTTTTTTTGCGAAAAAAAGACCTGTGGAGGAAGTTTCCCGCACAGGCCGTCAGAATAAGCGCATAAAAGTAAAACGGAGTGCCAGGGCAAACCCTGGCGATACAAAGAGCTGAGGCTAAAGTACCGGACCGACCTTTCGCTGCTGACCGTGGAGGGCGGGTTCAAAAGAGGGGGTTCTTGTTGCCCCTGCTTTGGCACCCGGCACCCGGCAGCGTCCGCACCGGGCCATGCACAATCTTAGCCATGGCTTATCGTTTCATGAAAATGCTTTAAAGTCAACGGGTTAGATTCTAGAATTTGTGGAACATGCCGAGGTGGAAGGTGGTATTGCTTTCGCCGTCGTAAGCGGCGCCACGGTAGAACGCGGAAATGGCGCCGCTGTCAAAGTCGGTGTAGGACACCCTGGTATAAACCTGGGTGCGTTTGGACAGGTTGTAAGTGTAGCCCAGCGCGTATTTCCGGGCTTTTTCGTCGCCCAGCCTGGCAGCTGTGCCGGCGATTTTCGCGTCTTTGAGTTCCACGTAGTTGAAAAGGGCGTCAACAGTGCCGGCGCCAATTGTCCATTTGAGACCGGCAATCCAGGAATCCTGGCGGGAGGTAATGCCTTCGCTGCCGCCATATCGGGTTGCCAGGGCGCTGTTACTGAATCCGCCGTTTTTCCAGCCCCTGTCATGGGTGCGCTCGTAGCCGAGCGAAAGGCGGACCGGCCCGAGGGTATAAGCGCCGCCGAAGTTCCACATGGTCGAGTTATTGGAATCCGCCCGGCGGCTCCAGCTTCCCAAAAGGAAGAGCGGCCCGCGATCGTACCGCAGTGATGCGGCATAGCCGTCATTGTCAGCGCCAAAGGCCGGGGCAGAGCCGGGTTCGCTGTTTTTGCCGTCTTCGCCGAGCGAGTATGAGGCGCGCAGGTACAGGCCGCGCCAGGCAGGGCTGTCGTACCGGAGGGTATTGCCGATCCTGACGGAACGCTGCGAGCTTCTGAGCATACTGGCGGCGCCATCCTGGTTGAGGGGGTCAAGCACGCGGAAGGTTTCGGTCGGGACTTCGTTCATGCGCCCGAAACGCAGGCTGCCCCAGTTGCCGGCCAGTCCCATGTTGGAGGCACCTTCCCATTCAGCGCCCTCGCTGCTTTCAAGCATGCCGTCCTGGAGGGTAAAGCGGGTCTGGATGTCAAAGGTGGCCTTTAAGCCGCCGCCCAGGTCTTCGGTGCCCTTGATGCCGAAAGCATTGCTGTCGTTTTCATCCATCCGCCAGTCCCTGCCGGTTTCCTTGAGGTAGCCGATATCGACCCAGCCGTAGACGGTAATGGCGGTCCGGGCGTGCGACAGCGTCGGGAAAAGGGCGGCAAGAAGAGTGAAAAGGATGAATGGATGGCGGTATTTTTTCATGGTTATTGTCTGCTCATACCGGAAAGGTTGTGCGAAAGGCGCCCGGGCACGGTTGATGGTATCAGGGTAAGCGAACCGGTAAGGATGGGCTTGATATCACGCAAAAAAGCGTGTGCCTGCGCGGCAAAAGCGAGTCCTTTGTTGTTTTTCCGTTACAAAAACCTGCTATTTTACCGTTTGCTGCTCAGGCAGGAAATATCGCGGCCAGGCTGGCCGTTTGCCGGAGGCGGGGTTTTCACGGGCAGGCATGCCTGTGCCGTGCCTGTTTGTGAAACGCAAACAGGATCAGTGCAGGAAATGGAAGAAGAACCCGGAAGGCTGGAGAGAAAGCCTTCCGGGAGCAGGAAATTGCACTACAGATTTTCGATGGTAACAGTGCAATTGTTGCGGGAGAGTATTTTTTTGCTGATGTCCAGCAGGCTGTGACATTTCAGGTAACTGATAATGTGGATGTATTCGGTTCCCGCAGGAAGCGGTTCTGCCCGGGTGGCCGTTTTAATGCTGAAAACAGCCCTGGCCGG
>JAJDFZ010000011.1 GCA_030269625.1 Oxalobacter sp. OttesenSCG-928-P03
TTAAAGACAATGTTTAATGTGCTTTTCTGCTTTTCAATCCGAGCGTATTGGCAAAAAGAACCGCAAAGCCACCAGCAAGTCTGTCAGCTATATACGGAAAGAGAAAACCCATTCCTTTATAAAAATCCAGACAAACATCTGCCGCCCCCTGATTTTTTACTTTTACTTGAGCGAGACTTGAACATCATCAGCAATCAGGCTAACACAAGCCAGCGTGTATCCCTCCTCACGGTCTGCCTGCGTCAGAATGCCACTGGCAACGGGATCCGTTGTTAATTGGACATCGCCGGACTCAACCTTGCACTTACAGGCGCCACAAAGGCCCACACGGCATGCGCCAATAATGGGAACCCCGCCATTTTGCAGAACATCCAGCAGGATTTCACCCTCCTCTACTTCCTCATCAAAACCAAAATCCGGCGCAGTGACCCGGTATGCACTCCCGCCATACCCCTTTTCCACTGTTTCCTGAGCGGATGAAGCATCCAAACCGGGTAATACTTCACAAGTAAATGTAAAGTTTTCATAAAAAAGGCGAGCCGGATCAAAATGGATTTCCCTTAATTCGGCTTTAACCATTTCCATGAATTCCATGGGACCACAAAGATAAACCGAACAGATGGTTACGATATCTTTCAGATGTGAATGCAGAAAAGCGCCGTTCAGCCGTCCCGCACGATAAGACGAAGCAATCTGATCTGCTGGTGCCGCACTCAGATAAAAAAACGCAGAAAAATCGGGATGATCTTTTTCCAGGGAAAGAATCTCATCGTGATAAATGATATTTTCCCTGTTTCGGGCACAATGGATAAACTGGATGGATTGAACACCCGTCTCTTTGTGAGAGAGGATATATTTCGCCATCGACATCACGGGAGTAACGCCACAGCCCGCACTGATGAACACAATATGTTCAGCGGGCGGCTGGTCAATAATATTAAAGGCGCCAGCAACACTGTGCATACTGATCTGGTCGTGAACCTCCAGTTCATCCATCATCCAGTTGGAAACCAGCCCTCCCTCTACCCGTTTGATGGTCAGCTGTATAAGTTCATCCTCCGGCAGGGAACTGATGGAATAAGAACGATAATGCAGCTTATCGTCTATCTGAACCCCGATATTAATGAATTGCCCCGGCTTGAACCGGATTTTTCCGGTAACAGGATGCCTGAAGAAAAAGCTTTTCGTATCGACAGCTTCATCAACTGTCCTGACCAGTGTCAAGCCATCCGGATTCGGGTTATCTTTCTGCATGTCGCTTACCTCATCTTTCACAAGGTATGTCACCCGGAGCCGGGTGACATACCTTAAATAACCGGATAGTCTGTTCAGGAATTGAGCATGACTTCCAGATCGGAATCCGGATCGGAAATGGGGCGAATATCAAATATCCTGACCAGCATTTCAAGCAAATCCGGCGTCAGGAATACGGGCAGGCTTGGTCCCAGGTAAATGCCCTTGACGCCCAGCGCAAGCAACGTAAGCAAAACCGCTATTGCCTTTTGCTCAAACCACGAAACAACCAGCGTAAGCGGCAAGTCATTGACACCGCACTGAAACTCCTCCGCCAATGCCAGAGCAAGCTGGATCGCGGAATAGGAATCATTGCACTGCCCTACATCCAGCAATCGGGGAATGCCATTGATGGTGCCGAAATCCTGATAATTGAACCGATATTTGCCACATGCCAGCGTCAGCATCAACGTGTCTTCCGGTGTCTTTTGTGCGAAATCCGTGTAATAGTTACGCTCCCGCCTGTCCCCGTCACATCCGCCAACGAGGAAAACATGCTTGATATTGCCAGCCTTGATTTCCTGTATTACGGCCGGTGCCGCCTGCGCCAGCGCTGCCCTGCCGAACCCCACGGTAATCAGATGGGGAGGCGCATCTTCGTTGAAACCGTCAAGGGAAAGCGCACAGTCGATAACCTCGCTGAAATCATCGCCCACGACATGACTGGCACCCGGCCAGCCGACAATACTGCGCGTGAAAATACGATCCTTATAACCGCCGACATCCGGATTGATAATGCAGTTTGATGTCATCACAACCGCACCGGGAAAATCAGCAAATTCCTTCTGCTGGTTTTGCCAGGCTGTACCATAATTTCCGACCAGATGCTTAAACGCTCTCAGCTTGGGATAACCATGTGCAGGCAGCATTTCTCCATGCGTGTAGACATTGATTTCCTTATCCTGCGTCTGCACCAGAATCTCATAAAGATCCTCAAGATCATGCCCGGAAACCAGAATACATTTCCCCTTGACATGACTGACATTCACCTGGGTAGGCTCAGGATCGCCAAAGCGGGATGTCTCTCCCTTGTCCAGCATGAACATAACGCGATAATTCAGCTCACCTGTTTTCAGGGCCATTTGAAGCAGTTCCTGCACGTCATCGGGTGAATCGCCCAAATAGCTCATAATTTCATGATACAGGGCATAAACCTCATCATCTGTCTGCCCTAAAACGGCCGCATGCTCCATATAAGCGGCAACGCCTTTAAGGCCATAAAGACAAAGCAAATAAGCACCCAGCACATCATCCACACTCTTTTTTTGCTGGTTTAATGATGCCATGGGAGCAAAGCGGATGATGGCTTCCTGCGTTGTGGGAATATCCATTAACGCCGCTGCCGTTAATGGCGGTATTGCGCCTGCACGAGCCGCAATAACCTCTTTTACCTCTTTTTCCAGTACCGATTTATAACTTTTTGCCTCATGAATGAATTCATGCATCCTGGCAGGATCAAAATTGACATTGGTCAGTGTCGAGAAAAATGCCTGGGGACTCCAGCGATTGACCTGTGAGTTGTGATAGCCGTAGTCAGCGCCCAGTTTCGCCCAGAATGAAATCCCCTGCAGATATTTGACAAGGACATCCTGAAGATCCGATACCTCGGCTGTTTTACCGCACATGCCCTGTGCAAAGATACATCCCTTGGCAACAGGAGAGTTCAGTGTCTGTTCACATTGTATGCAAAACATGTTTATTCCTTTAAAAATTCAATGAACCGGCTTGCTCAGAACGTGTTGTAAACAACCGTCTGGTCAAGCGGCTTGCGGTCCGTGTGCATGGGATTGGGCGCGGCTTCAGGTGCCAGGTATCCCATCGGAAGCAGGGCAACCGGTTCGAGAGACGCCGGAATATTAAAAGCTTCGCGTATCTTGACCGGGTCAAAGTGCATGACCCAGGTCGTACCCAAACCGATGTCGGCAGCGGCCAGCATCATCTGCGCGGTGACAACGCTGCAATCAATATCCCTGCTGTTTTTGTTGTCATAGGGACGATCCCAGGCTTCATCTTTACTCCCACAGACAAGCAATGCCACCGGGGCATTGAAATGACACTCGGTGCAGTCTCTCAGCTTTGTGCGTGCCTGGCGGTCTTCAATAACAAGAACACGCCATGGCTGTAGATTGCCTGCTGTCGGAGCAAGCTGTCCCGCCTTTAACACATATTCCAGTTTGTCCTTTTCAACCTCCTGCGTGGAGAAGTTGCGTACAGAGTAACGTTTGGCAGCCAGATCATTAAAGTTCATAAGATTCTCCTGTAAAAGGATTGAGGGGAGATACTGCATTTCATAAAAAAACCAGATCAAATCAATCTGTTTTTTCTGCATACTTCAGCAGCAAAACAGCGGTCACCGGCACGGCTTGTTCGCACTGGCAAAAACATGATGAACACCTGTCGTTTTCAGTGTCATCCAGTTTATCGACGTAACATCCGTATAAAAACCCCTTACGAAAGGGGGTGTTTTTCTTTCTTCCAAAACCGGAATGTCATAACGGCATTCAAATAATCCAAAATTCCCCGCCGCTCCATGAGCGTAAACAGCCCCATCCCCAAAAACATGGATAGGGCAAAGACCAGCCCTTTGGCAGAGCCATAGCCGGGCAAAGCTATCGCTGGGCCGGGGCAGATGCCTGCCAATCCCCAGCCAATACCAAAAAGTGCGCTACCCATCACAAGCCGCCAGTCAAGCCGTTTCGTGTCAGGCAACTGGACAGCCCGCCCCGCCAGGGTCGTTTTGCGTTTGTCGACAACCCGAAAAGCCAATCCGCTAACCGGAATTGCCGCCGCCATGACCAGCGCCAACGAGGGATCCCAGTTTCCCGCCAGGTCAAGAAAAGCCAGCACTTTTTCCGGATTGCCCATGCCGGAAACCATGATGCCCGCTCCGAAGAGAAGACCAGAAACAAGCGCAACGAATACATTCATCCTGTTTTCCTCATCCAATGACATGACGAACCACGTAAACCACGGCAAAACCGGAAACCATGAATGTGAGCGTCGCAACAATGGAGCGCTTCGAGAAGCGGGACATCCCGCAAACACCATGCCCGCTGGTACAGCCCGATCCCAGCCGCGCACCGAAACCCACCAGTCCCCCGGCAATCACCAGCGTTACCCAGCCTGCCCCTATATGGCTTTCAGGCAGCGCAGCAAAGCGGCCATAGAGAACCGGCACGAGGAAAATGCCACCGACAAAGGCGAGACGCCACAACACATTGCCCGCTGAAGGCGTCAGGAGCCCACCGATAATGCCGCTGATACCAGCTATCCGTCCATTAAGCAGCAGCAAAACGGCAACGGCAAACCCGATCAGCACGCCTCCGGCAATGGCGCTGCCCGGTGTAAAACTGCCCCAGTCAATCGTGATCATGACTCCTCTCCACTCTGCTGGCAGTAAAGTCCGCACAGCGTCGAAAGAACCGTCAGCACGTTCGGATCTGAAATGGAATAATAAATCCGCTTGCCATCCCGCCGCGTATTAACCACCCCGTCTGTCCTCAGCACGCCAAGCTGTTGAGAAAGGGTGGGCTGCAAAATGCCAAGCTGCTCTTCCAGTTCGCTGACGGATCGTTCTCCCTTTGTCAACTGGCACAGCAAAAGCAGGCGATCTTCGTTGGCCAGTATGCGAACCAGTTTTGCCGCCTCCCCGGCCTTGCTTCTCATCAACTCCCTGTCCAAGTCTGTAAATTTGACAACCATAAGCACTCCGAAAATAAATCTTGCATTGATGGCCTCACTATACTAAATTATATTATATAAGTAAATATAATATCTAATGCGTTTTTGAATTTGCCCTTTTTTCGAGGAGATCACATGAAAACACAGAAACTGCTGGTTATTGGCGGTGTCGCTGCCGGCGCTTCGTTTGCGGCGCGCGCCCGCCGCCTGTCTGAACAGGCTCAGATAACGGTTATTGAGCGGGGTCCGGACGTTTCTTTTGCCAACTGCGGGCTGCCCTATTACATCGGCGGAGAAATTCCTGAAAGGAAATCGTTGGCCGTGCAGACAGCGGCATCGCTGAAAGCCATGCTCAATCTGGACGTGCGGACACGAACCGAGGCCATTGCCATTGACCGAACGGCAAAGCGGGTGCTGGTTCGTGTTCTCGATAGCGAAAAGGAGGAATGGCTGGATTATGACAGGCTGATGCTCTCTCCCGGTGCGGCTCCCGTTGTTCCGGAAACGCCCGGCATTGATGATCCTCGGATATTTACCCTGCGTGATCTTGGCGATATGGATCGTATTGCCGCAGCGGCACAGCCCGGAATGCGTGCTGTCGTTGTTGGAGCGGGATTTATCGGACTGGAAATGGCCGAACAGCTCCACCGCCGGGGGCTGACTGTTGAAGTGGTCCAGATCGGCCAGCAGGTTCTGTCTCTTCTGGATGCAAAACTGGCCGGGATGCTTGAGGATGAATTGAAAAACAACCATATCGACCTGCATCTTGGCGAACAGGTTGTCCGCTTTGAAAGCGCTGAAAAGGAGTTGCTCTGCCACCTGACTTCAGGCGCCGTACTGCCGGCAGACCTTGTCATTATGTCGATAGGCGTGCGGCCGGAAAGCCGCCTGGCAAAAGACGCTGGACTGACATTGGGTGAACGGGGGCATATTGCTGTCAACGACTTCATGCAAACGTCAGATCCTGATATTTATGCGGCTGGTGATGTGGTTGAAACCCGTGAACGGACGATGGGCGGACAAATTGCTGTTCCGCTTGGCGGCCCGGCCAACCGGCAGGGGCGGGTTGCGGCAGATCATATTTTTCTTGCTGAAAAGGCGCGTCCCTACCCCGGGTCACTGGGCACGGCAATCGTCCGGGTCTTTGAAATGACGGCGGGAACAACCGGCTTCAATGAGTCCGGCCTGAAAAAATCGGGGATAGATTATGACACGGTGACTGTCCGGGATTTTCATCATGCCTCGTACTATCCAGGCGCCAAACCACTTAACCTGAAAATTTTCTGGGAAAAGGGCAGCGGCAGACTCCTCGGTGCGCAGGCCGCTGGCCAGGAAGGCGTCGACAAGCGTCTTGATGTACTGGCAACCGCGATTACAGCAAAGATGCACATTGATGATCTCTGCCATCTTGAACTTGCCTATGCACCGCCATTTGGTTCCGCAAAGGATGTCATTAATATTGCGGGCTTTACTGCGACAAACATGCATGACGAACTGCTGGAAGTCACCAGTGATTTTCCGGATGCTTCTGCCGATGTACAGTTACTGGATGTTCGCCCAAATGCGATCTCAAACATGACGCCTGTTCCCGGAGCCATCAATATTCCATATGCGGCATTGCGCAGCAATCTGGACAAACTTGATCCCAAAAAGCCGGTAGTGGCTTTCTGCTTTGTCGGAAAAAACAGTTACTTTGCGTCCCGGCTATTGGCACAGCACGGGTTCAAGGTAAAAAGTCTTGCCGGAGGCCTGTCAGTAAACAACAGGCAGAAATCAATCAGTTGCTGATGGGCTCCGGCACCTCCTTTGCCATTGGCGAACTGAAGGACTTTCCGGCAACTGAAAGCAGGATATCCGGTTTGACACTGCTCTCGCAGGAGTGATAATTTCAGAGTTACAGCCGTGGGACGGGCCAGAAAACAACGTTACTGCAACGGGTCCGCCCCAAAAACTGCTTGATCGTCAACAGGAGCTGTCGAATGATTATCATACTTACCGGCGCAGGAATCAGCCAGGAAAGCGGCATTTCAACCTTTCGCGATGCCGGGGGACTGTGGGAAAACGAGCGGATCGAAGATGTGGGTACACCGGGCGGGTTTGCCAGGGACCCGGACAAGGTGCTGGACTTCTATAACAGGCTTCGCAGAAATCTCAAGAGTCCTGAAATCACTCCCAACCCGGCACACCATGCCCTGGCCAGGCTGGAAAAAGAAAGCCGCGAGCAGGTGCTGGTCATCACCCAGAATATCGACAACCTGCACGAGCGCGCCGGCACAAAAAACCTGCTGCACATGCATGGTGAACTGTACAAGGCCCGCTGTAACGCCTGTGGCACTGTCACGCAATGGGAAACCGATATGAGCCGGCAGGACGTCTGCGAAAAATGTGGCACGGCAGGCAGGCTGCGGCCGCATATTGTGTGGTTTGAGGAAATGCCGCTTTACATGGATGAAATATGGCGGGCTTTTTCAAAATGCCGCCTGTTCGTTTCCATTGGCACTTCCGGTCATGTTCACCCTGCCGCCGGGTTCGTGAAACTGGCCCAGCAGGCCGGGGCAAGGACCCTGGAACTGAACCTGGAACGTTCTCTCGGGGCGTGGTTCTTCCATGACGGGCGTTATGGAAAAGCGGGAAAGGTGGTTCCTGCGTGGGTAGAGGAGATACTGGCCGGATAATCACGCAAAAACCGTTTGAAGAAATCCGGCATTAATCCGACAGCAGTTGAACCACTCCCCCGCGACCTGAGCACGGATTTTTTGATTTGCTGAAACTGTATGAACGATCCCCGCAAATGGCCGTTGCGCCATCCGGCGCGGAGGCCTTGGCTTTTTTTGCCGCCCGGCTTTCTGCCGGTTTTGCCGTGCTCTTTGTTTTTGACTGTGTCTGTGCGAAAGACGGAACCGCGGCAAATGCGGCAACAGCAATAATGGAAATAATCTTCTTCATTTCTCTCGTATCCATTCGTATAAAGCAGCGCTCCTATCCAATATGTTATAGTCGGCCGCTACCCATGTCCAGACGGCAGGCGACTCAGGATGCTGCTGACCCGGTTTCGCTTCCGGGCGCTTCCTGTATCCACTCAAACCCGTCATCATCTATCGCAAGATGAAACTGATAGTCTTCCGCGTCTTCTGACAGAAATACTTTTATGCCCTGGTATTCATTATGATCTGACGTTAAATCCAGCATGACGGACGGTCGGGCCTGCATCAGTTTTTCCAGGAACCCCGGGTTCATCTCTATCAGGACAACCGCTTCTCCGGATTGCAGCAAGTCCTGCAACTCGCCTTCAAAATTGTGAATGTCGTTATCCATATTCCATTCCTTCAAGACCGGTTGGTCTGGATTCAGTCAGGTTTGCCATTCATTACAGCCGGAACCTGAAACTGCGCCTTGTTGCGGTTTTCGATGATGATCTGGCGGTCACTCTCGTCAAGCGGATAGAGGTCCATGCTGCCTGAAATCGTCATCATTTGCAGCCCGACCACGTATATTTCACCGCCTTTGAGCGTGTGGGTTGTCTCGGAGGTTCTGATCCAGCCAACGGGTAGCGGCCCGCTGTATGACCCGCTCACGGATACCGAGCCACCGGCGCTGGCACGGGCAGTCGGTGAACGTCCGCCGGGAATGAGACCGTCATACGTCACTGTCAGTTTATAGGTGCCGGGAAGCACATCCACCATATAGGCGGTTTCATTGCCGGTTTCGGCCAGGCGTAAATCCGGACTGACCTTGCCATCGCGATCCCTGACAGGCATGTCATCGATCATCACACCATACGACGCCGGCACAATCAGCGTGGCAACCCTGGACTGGTCCCGGATAACGTCATCACCGGAATAGGCAAGAACAATGGGCGCATCCTCGTAAGACATGTTTGTCATCGTACTCATAACCGAGGCGCAACCGGAAAGCAGCGGCAACAGAAAAAGCAGGGGCAGGTACAGGTGAATTTTTTTCACGAAAATCTCCCGGAATGAAAATAACAAGCCAAAGATACACAACCGGCACATGGCATCATACACGAGTGAACTGAATCATGAAGCATGGCTGCGCCACGATCTCCCCCGGCGACGGCTGAATAAAAAACCCCCTCTGAATGTGGACAGAGGGGGTTTGACTGGAGAGATTTGCCGGTTTCCTTCAAGGATATCAGGCGTCTCCTCTCTTTGCGCCGCAATACGGGCAGAACGTGAAGCCGTCAGCAGGCAATGGCTTGCCGCAGGCCACGTTGGAACAGGTCGCCGGAACGACGCCCAGTTCAACAATAAGCTCACCTTCACGCACAGGGACCATCTGCTTGCTTTCGCTATAGTCGGCCGTTTTGAGAACGCGCTTGACCACACCATCCATCGGGGCAAGCACAGCTTTTTCCTGCTTCATGATGGCAACGTTGAACAGCTCGTCACCCTTGCGCACCATCTGGCCCGGGCTGACATAGGTCACCCACAGATCACCATTGCTTGGCGCGCCGACATGGTACGGGTTGTCCGGGTCAGCTTTGGCAATGTTCCCTTTTCCGGCTCCGCCGGCCTTGCCGACCTGCACTTCGGAACTCATGATTTCGGAGTCCAGCACGTAGCGGACAATAGACATGCCGCTTTCGTCCGGGTTGCGAATACTCAAAAGAGACAGGTGATGCGGCTTGCCCTGGCTATCGGTGAAGTTCAGTTCATCGCCCGGCTCCAGCCCTTCAAACCAGACGTCCAGCGGCAGGTTGTTGGGGTTGCCGTACTCCAGGCGGAAATCGAAGGTTCTGAGAGCATCCGCCGGATGGTTGAGATACAGCAGGAGTTCTTCCTGTGTCGGCTCGCGGTGCAGATGCTCATGCAGCGCTTCACGCTCTGCATCAAAATCGATTTCCGGCAGCGATTCCAGCGGTGAACGTTCGGTGCGCTTGGCTATCATTTTCCGCCAGTCTTCACCGAATGCACTCTGATACACCCAATCGGCAGGGAAACCGAGAGGCAGTTTGCCATATTCACCCAGCAGGAGGCCGCGGAAGGCATCGTTACAATCCTGATAGATGGTCAGGCGCGCTTCTTTCATTTCCGGTGTGAGAGATTCCTCCGGATTGCTCGCCACGTGTTCCATGACTTCCAGCAGGGTCTGAACCGCGCCATCACCACCCCGCCTGTAGGCGCCGGTCACGGCCAGGAAGGCGGTATTCCAGGTGATCTGGGAACCGGGTGTCACGTCATGATAGTGAACAATCTGGCGCGCGCCTGCGAGGAAACGCAACATCTGCGGCAGCAGGTGGATATAGCCCTGGTCAAAGGCGCCCTGCTGCGAAGAAGAAGTCGCGCCACCCGGCATGCCGTGGCTGACCACGTCATAGTCGATGCCCTGGAAGTAGGGCGCAGTATAGCGATCGTAGTAAGGCATGATCTGCTTGAGCACGAAATTACACTCGCGGATCATTTGCTTGTTCAGGTTGGTCTTGAGACCCAGCTCTTCCAGGTAGGCGGCGGTGGAAAGAACTTCACCCTGCCCGTACCAGCGTGTTGCGGCACCGATGGAAGTGTCGATAATGTGGGCACCGGCTTTGGCTGCTTCAGCCACGGCCGGAACAAACAGGCCGTCCGTGAAGTGGCGATGATGATGCAACACCAGCTCTGGCCATTTCTTGCGCAGGGCGGTTACCAGGTCACGCATGAAATGCGGCGGGCAATTGCCGGCCATATCCTTCAGGCCGAGAATAATATTGCGGGATGCCTCGTTCAGATCCACACCCAGAATCTGGGCTGTCTGATTCAGGATTTCTTCCGTCACACCGAGGTAGTGGTCCACGGTAAAGCCGCGTCCGTAGCTGAGGGAAAGTGACGGCTCGAAAATCACGCTTGGCGTATGCAGTACAACTTCGGCAAACGGCCGCATGTTTTCAATATGGTTCAAAAAGTCAAAGCTGCGGATGACATGGAATTCTTCACAGATTTTTTCTGCCGTGGCATGCATGAGATTGCGCGGCTGCGGCCGGTAACCGAGCACGTTGGTGGAGCGGATAAGAATCTGCTTCATGGTTTTGGGCGCAACCCGGTTCATTTCTGTTGCCTCAACAAAAGGCGAGGTCATGTTGGCCATCAGGTTGACGTGAAAATGCGCACCGCCGCCGGTTTCCAGAGAAAAGAAATTACAGTTGTCCAGGTACGGGGCGACAAGCCTGTCTTCAGCCAGACGGAAACGGTTACCGCTGTTGGACTGCGTATTGTCACGGGTCGTCGTGTCCGTGAAATGAACAAAGCCTGAATCACGAACATAGTCGAGCAGCGCTTTTCTGTCACCGCGCGGGTATGGGGAAGGCTCGTTACGAACTGCAGAACGGATATACGGCAGCACCGGCTCAAACTTGGGCATGCGCGGCGTGCCACGTGTCCTGTATTCACCAAGTTGCACAAAACGGTTGTAACCGTGGGCGGAAATATCCGCGATAAGACGGGCGCTGCGCTCTGACTCGCGGGCGGCGTCGGTATAGTCCATCAGGTCCGGATGACCCGCGATGAAGCGGGTATCGCACTCACCCTGACGGAACATCGGGTGTTTCAGTACCTGGCGGTAAAACGGAATGGTGGTCTTCACGCCGGCAACGGTATATTCGCTGAGCGCGCGATCCATGATGCCGAGCACCTTGTCCCACTCATGCGCATAAGTAATGAGCAGGGTACCAGCCGAATCGTAGTTGGACGGGAACTCGTAACCGGCACTCATGTTGGAGTCGATACGCACGCCGGGGCCGCCGGGAGAAACATAGCGGGTGATCAGGCCGGAATTGGGCGAAAAGCTTTTCTGCGGATCTTCACAGTTGATGCGCACCTGCATCGCATGGTGGTAGGGCTGGGTATTTTCATCGTTAAAACGCAGCTCGCTGCCAAAGGCAATGGCGATCTGTTCTTCGACAAGATCAATACCATAGCGGCATTCGGTAATGCCATGTTCCACCTGCAGGCGGGTGTTGACTTCAATAAGATAGGGCTGGCCTTCCGCTGTCACCAGGAATTCCACGGTTGCCAGTGAATAGTAGCCGACTGCCTTGACGAGCTTGCGAGAATATTCCTTCAGGGTTTCACGCAGCTCGGGAGTGATCATGACCCATGGCGATGGCGTGATTTCAACCAGCTTCTGGTTGTTGCGCTGCAGACTGCAGTCACGTTCGTCAAAGGCAAAGACATTGCCGTATTTGTCGGCAATCACCTGAATCTCGATATGGCGGACATGGGTGAGGAATTTTTCCACATACACGCGCGGGTTGCCGAAGGACGCCTGCGCCATGGTGGATGCCTTGAAAAAGGCATCTTCCAGTCCGGCTTCGTTATGCACTTCAAAAATGCCGCGGCCACCGCCACCGCCTTCTGCCTTGAGCATGATCGGAAAGCCGATCTCGGCGGCAACTTCGCGCGCCTTGGGCACGTCAACAGCGCCATCAGAACCCGGCACAACCGGAATATCCAGTGTTTTGGCAAGCGCACGAACCTGCACCTTGTTACCCAGAAGTTTCATGGGCTCCTGCTCGGCACCGATGAAAATCATTCCGGCTTCTTTACAGATTCGCGGGAAATTCTCGTCTTCGGAGGCAAATCCCCAGCCCGGGTGAATGGCTGCGATACCGCGCTGTTTGGCAAGGCGGACAATTCGCTCCACATCCAGGTAGGCGCGCGGGTCTTCGCCAAGCAGCAGCAGTTCCTGCGCGGCCGAAGCGGCAGGAGCTGTCTTATCGACGTCCGTGGCGGTCATCACGGCAACCGCATCGAAACTCTCACGGATAGAGCGGCAAATCCGCCGGGCCGGAATACCCCGGTTAGCCACCAGAATGGGCTTCCCCTGCAGTTCCTTTACCACTTGCTCAAACGTTTTTCTGGACGTGCTATTCATGCTTTTTCCTCTTTACATACATACTACATATCATGTCAAACCGCGCATCAGGGAGCGCGGCGTCAAACCATCACGCCGGGAACTCAGGCCCGAGCAAGGCTCCCGCTGAAGAGTTCGTGAACCCTTCCGTCGGAAGCCTGTAAAAGTAATCCTCCTGTGGGACTTACACCTCTCAGCCAGCCGCTGAGCGTGGTGCCGTTCGTGTCAGAAACGGTAACGGCTTCTCCCTTCCATGCAAGAAGCGGATCGGCCAGGTCGGGCAGCATATTTATTGCCGACCGGGCAAACGAGTGACTATACACTGAAATGACCTTTTTCACCAATACCTGCCAGAGAGAAAATGGCGAAAATGGCGAAGGGCTTCTATCCGAAGCCTGCAGGAGCCCGGCCGGTGCGGCATACTCCCGACGCAGTTGCTGCGCATCCGGCAGAATATGCAGATTGACCCCCACACCAGCCAGCAAAATGCCGTTTCTGTTTTCCAGCAAAATGCCGGCCGCCTTGGCCTGATCCGGATTCAACAGATCATTGGGCCACTTGAGCCTAAGCGGATAACCCAGGCGCTCAAACGCCGCTGCCAGCAGAATTCCCGTAACAAGCGCTGCCGCGTCGCTATGAAACAGCGGCTCATCCGGCAGACGAAATGTAACGTACAGATTGCCCCGTGGTGATTGCCATTGTCGGCCAAGCTGCCCCCTTCCCGCTGTCTGGCAGGCGGCCAGCACGGCACCCCATGCCGGCAATGCGCCTTTTTGTGCCAGGGCATGGCCAACCGCAAAGGTAGACGTCACTTCATCGCAAAAATAAACCGGCGCAGGCACATTGAAAAATGCCCTGGCCGCATCTTCAGAAGACGGGATATCCGGCCCCAGCAAGGCGTTCGTACCGAAAAGCACATCCGGAGAAAAAGGGGCTGCATGTTCACCCAGGCCTTCCGCCAGCACAAAACAACCGCCCTCCACCGGTTTTTCCGGCAAGGATACAGACAAAAAACGGCTGGAAAAAGACGCGTTCGACATACCCGGCTATCCCGCAGAAGAAAGAGACAGGACAACAAAGACCTGATGGCCAGAACCATCAGGTCTTTACATCGGACTCTCATTTCGGAGGGGAAATAAAGTTCTATAAGACCTTGTTATTAAACTGTTCGCACCGTGACAGGCACCCTTAAAAATTTAATTTTACACCCATTCAAATCTGAATGCCGGTCTTTTCTTGGGTACGCTACCCCGGCTTTTAGAACAGGCACGGATCAGCGTATCGGCAAAACCTGCCTCAACGGGATGGGCAAGTTCACACATGCATTTACTTTGACTCAACAACCATATACACAAAATATTTCCACATGGAAATATTTTGTGTATACTGGAAGAAACAAAACCGGCTTGAAGGAGCAAGCATGAAAACGAGTTATTTCAAACCCCGAACAAAAAAAGGCTATAACCCGAACCGCCTTCTGGATGCCCTGCTCGTCCGTCAGAATATGAAAACCGATGCCGAGCTGGCCAGGGCACTGAAAATCAACCCCAGTGTTATCAGCAAAATCAGGCATGCGAAAACACGGATCAGCGCATCACTGCTTCTGGACATGCACGACATGACGGATATGAGTATTCGGGAACTTCGAAATCTCATGGGAGATACGAAAAACAAGTATTTCCCGTTCAGGCAGACAAAGCTCAGCTAACGCCTGTTTTCAAGGTGGTGTTCCCAATCCGGGCGGCAGCATGTCACTGCCGCCCGGATTGGGCAACATCAAAGGACGTCGACCAGCTGATGACAACCTTGATGTCATCCCGCCCCTGCTTGCCATAACCATTGATGTAAAAGTCGCGCGTTCTCAGGCGGGCAGGATACACCCCGAAGGTCACCCCCTTGAACATGCCCTCGGGTACAGCGTACTGGATTCCGCCATTGAATTCCCAGGCTTTGCCGCGGGTTTCTCGCCCGGGGACCCGCATGTCCCAGCCATAATTGATGTGTCCGCTGAGGCTCAGTCCGGGCAGGCCGATCAGCTTGCCGATCTCATGGCCGATACCGATCTCGATCACTTTCTGCCCATCCCATACAAAGTCATCAAGCTGCGCCCAGGTCTGGATAAAGTTGCGGTTGTCACTGTTGGCCCACGCGGTCATCCGGAAGTTCATCTCACCGGAATCAGGCGAATGCGTCTGCCCGTAGGCGCCAAAAAAATACCAGTTGCCGGTTCTGAGTTCTGCGGATGCACTGTAGTGGTATTCATTTTTCGGGTCGGTAAGCCCGGTTGATTCGGTCAGGTATTTTCCCCAGAGCGCATAGGTGGTTAATATCAAATCGCCGACATCGGGAATCTTGGCAGGATAGTAAGAGGCAAACTGCGCATTGCGGCGATAGTCCTTGCCCTCGCCCACACCGACATCAATAAAGGCTTTCTTGCCCGGGCCAAACATATAGCGTCCGCCAATACTGTGTATATGATCGACTTCCGGCGCGGCATCCTGGTATGAGCCGCGATTCTGGTGCCAGGCGGTTGTCATCTTCCGGTATTTGTAATCCCATTCATTATGGAAGCGGTCAGCCCAGCCATACCCCAGCCAGAAATCCCCCAAAAGTGCCTTTGTCTCAAAGCCGCGATATGAGTGCGGATGCAGACCTCCCAGCGTACCCAGTGTACCGATCCGGATCGGGAGATAACCGCCTCGGAATTCGAGGCCTGTCTCCGGTGTTCCCAGTTTCAGCTTGAGCGCCGCCTCACCGATATTGAAATTGCTCCGGTCGGTATCCTTGTCGACGTCATGAGTCAGCACCTCCGACCAGCCATTGCCCCGGCCCAGGTTGGTATTCAGTCGCATGTCAAAACCAACTGTATCCCAGGCATAGCCGGAAACGAAACTGATACCGGTGCCAAAGGCGTTGACGTGAATCTGGTTGTTTTTGTCATCGGAAGTACGCGCCCGCCCGTAGTAGGTAAACTGCGAGGTCAGCTTGCTCTTGTTCCAGAAATCCGCGCCGGTACTGGCTGCGGAAACGACATCCGCGATATCGTATTCCGGCTGGTAATAATCCGCCTGCGGATTGGTGGTACTGGTCATCGACCCGTCCTGGTAATAGGCATACGGCCCCATTCCCCATGACTGGGCGTAAAGCGTAACGGGCATCACCAGAAAGAGCGCCAGCATCCCAAGGCAGCGCACACGGGTTATGGGCAACAGGCGGTGAAGACTGAGAACAGTCATGAGATTATTCGTTCTGATTTCATGAAGCAATCGCAGCCAGTTGCTTCGCGGTATTCCCGTTGAGATCTGCCGTGCCATAAGCCTTCTGGGGCTGGCTGATAAAGGCAAAAGCCTCTTCGGCGCGCAGCGGCGGGCTATAGAAATAGCCCTGGACGTTGTGACAGCCGAGCGAACGCAGCTTGAGCAACTGTGGTTCGTTATCGACAAATTCGGCAATCAGTTCGATATTCAGCGAACGGCAGAGTTCGGCGATGGTAGCGACAATTTCGCTGCTGCTGCGACTGGCCAGGACATCACGGCTCAACATGCTGTCCACCTTCAGGCTGGCAACGGAGAAGCGTTTCAGGTAGGTCAGCGAACTGTGGCCCATACCGAAATCGTCAATCGCCAGGCGGATGTTGTATTCGTTCAAACGTGCCAGCACACCGCTTTGTGCCATGTGTGTCGTCAGGGCGATAGATTCGGTCACCTCCAGTTTGAGGTTTTCTACCGGAAGTGCATGCCGCTGGATAATTTCAAGTATTTTTTCCGGCAATTCAGGGTCTTCCAGCTGTTTCGCGGAAACGTTCACGGACATGACCAGGTCTGTCAGGCCCGCCTTTCGCCATTCCGCCGCCTGGCGAACAGACTCTTCAAGCACCCACAGGCCAAGCGGAAGAATGTAACCCGTATCTTCCGAAATGGTAATAAAGAGTGGCGGCGGTATCCTGCCAATTGTCGGATGATGCCAGCGAGCCAGGCTTTCCACACCGTAAACCCTGCCCGTATCGCTGTCTACCTGCGGCTGGTATTCCACATACAGCTCTTTTCTGTCCACTGCCTGCCTGAGATCATTGGCCAGATTGTAGGCCATCAGGCCAACCGCCCCCGGGCGGTTGAGCAGGCGCTGGCCCGGTGTAACCGTGCTTTCCTCAAGTGCGAGGTTCAAGAGCTTGCGGAAGTTTTGATGAAACTGGCTGGTCTTGATGCGGTCATCCAGTACGACAAAAGGCAGGTAGATGGCGACGCCAACCAGCAGGTTGATCAGTTGCAGCACAATGGCACTGACAGAACCCGTGGACAGGTAGGCATTCACAAAAAGTGGAATATTCCAGGCCACATCATGCACGGTCATGGGGACAATACCGAACATGCACGCATAATAGGAGATGATCGTGTTGACGATTGGCACCAGGATAAAGGGTGCGATAAAAACGGGGTTCAGAACGATCGGCAGACCAAAGAGCAGGATTTCGTTGATATTAAAAAGGGACGGAATGATCGAAATCTTGGCGATTTTGCGGACACCGTTATCCCGATGACGCAGTAAAAGCGCGATCAGGAGCGCACTGGTCGAACCGGCTCCGCCAATGGAGGTGTAGCAGTCAAAAAAGGGTTTGGTCAGGATATAGAGCGGCTCAAGCCCTGCCCTGAAGTTTTCGATATTGACCAGGCTTGCCGGAATATACAGTTCCCGCATGACAGGTTCCAGCACATTGGAGCCATGAATGCCGAAGAACCACAGGAAATGACGGACAAAGCCATACAGAACCGCTGTGCCCAGATAGTGCCCCCCCAGCGCATGGAAGGGCATCGAAAGAAGCCGGTAGGTCGTTTCATGCAGGTCGGCAATCCCAAGGACTTTTGTCAGGGCCTTGAAACCGGCAAAAAAGAGAATCGTGATAACGGCCGGAAACAGGGTATTCATCACCTGCGTCATGGATGCTGCCGAACTGCCGGTATAAAAATTCACCCGAAGCTTGGGAAAACGCAGGAGAAAGCGAAAAAGAAGCCAGGAAAGAATGGCTGTCACGATAGACAGCAAAAGCCCGTATACCCCCATCCACTGCAGGGGCAATGCCGTGTTGTTGTTAATGGGTTCCAGTATGCAGAAGACACTGCTGAAAACCACAAGCGCAACGACCACCGGTGAAACGCGGTCAAGCGGGTTCCGCTCATTGTAGTTTTCCGAGAGACTGTAACCGATCGTCGGGATCATGAAAACGGACATGATGCCGAAAGTACCGGTATAGATGTACTGTCCGAACAGTTTCCAGTTATCCCCGAAAAGGGAATGCATGAAATCCTGGTAGGACGCCAGCGGGAAGGAATTGACCAGGATGGCAATGGTTCCTGCCAGGATAATAGGCATGGTCAGCGCCAACCCGTCTCTTACCGCGACGAGATAGGGCGTTTCTATCCAGGCGGTAAGCCACTGGACAAGCAAATTTTTACGGGAAGACTTCATCGCCTCCACAGACCCCTTTAGCCAAACCGTTTACAGGAATGACAAACATGTTCACCCGTCCGGACTTCCCGGAACCGGCGAACAGGGGCTGCCTGTTCATCCTTGCATAAACAATGATATCCATTTTACTCGCTGTCTGCGCCACCGGCACGACACCTTTTCAGCCAATCATGCCGGCTCTCCGTTTTTTGCCCAACCTATTTCCCGGGCAAAACGGGGTTATATATATAACCTTACGGCAACATTTCCAGACATTTTAGCAGTCCTTGCATTTTTTTGTTGATCACGGGCAATATTTCATCCGACCACGCAGAACCCGGACATCCATTTATGCGAAAAACCGGAAACAGTATCGCCTGCCTGCTGGCAGGCGTCCTTCGATTCAGGCAACAAAAGTGCATTTTACCGGAAAAGATAGTTTTGTTTATTTTGAGAAAGAAGGCTTTCGCAACGGATTCCGATGGACTACAGCGTGCAGCAGCGGGTGCCGCCTGTATTTTTATCCTCGGAAAAAACCACCCCGAACATCATCCATATTCCCATTTCCTCGCGGGTGGGATAACGGCCGGACAGGGCGATATTGCCATCAACCAGAACCAGTGGCAGCGGATGCCGGGGTGTGTGGGCAAGATCAGGCGATAGCGGCTCCTGATACTGCCGCTCGACCTCAACGCCCCGTTTTTGCACCCACGCCAGATCCGCGTCGAACGCTGGCGGTACGTTATGGGCAGGGGGCTGCGGCTCAATGATACGGATTCGGCTTATCTTGGGCATAAAACTTCATGGAAAAGAAGACCGTAAAACAGCATTCCTGACATGCTATCACATCGCCGGCAGCCTTATCCGGCGAGTAATGCGACAAGCCCTTCCTTTGTTGCCGAGCGCTTCTCCACTTCCGATACCCGGCCCGAGCGCATCAGCGCGACCCGCTGGCTGAAGGCAGCCGTATCGAGTTCATGCGTCACCAGAAGCAGGGCTGTGCCCCGCTGGTGAATGCGAACCAGCAGGTCCATGACACCCTGGATCGATACCACATCCAGATCACTGGTTGGTTCGTCCGCAATCAGGATTTGCGGGGCATTGATCAGCGCCCGGGCAATGGCCACGCGACGCGTTTCGCCACCGGACAACTCTGCCGGATAGGCATCAGCCAGATGAAGCAGGCCAACTTCCTCCAGAAGATAATGCGCCCGTCCGGTTGCATCATCTTCCTTTTTGCCGGAAAGATAATAAGGTAGGCGCACATTATCCAGCACTGAAAAATTGGGCAGCAGGCTGGCCCCCTGGGGAACATAGCCCATCTCCCTGTTGCGCAATGCGGACATGGCCGTATCATCCAGCGAAACCGTGCCCTCTCCCAGAAAACGGATTTCCCCCCTGTCCGGTTTTAAAATACCGGCAATCATATTCAACAGCGTGGTTTTTCCGCTCCCTGAACGGCCGATAATGCTGAGAAAATCCCCTTTCTGCATGCTCAGGCTGACCTCATCCACAGCGGCAAAAGAAACGCCGCCACGCTGATAGTTTTTTCCTGCTCCGATCAGTTCAAGCATTTTCATTCCCCCCGCAAGGTCGTGTAAATATCAGCGCGCCCCAGCCGCCAGGCTGAATAAAGGCAGGCAAGCGGGCCGATTCCAGTGGACACAAGCAGGCTGAGCAGGAGCAACAGCATGATTTTCGGTAAACCGGGCAAAAGGAAAGGCAAACCGATAAAAGTACTGATCAGCGCCCGGAAAGAAAAAACAACCAGCGCCGACAAAAACAGGCCGCAAAATGCGCCGCCAAAGCTGATCAGAAAAGATTCGGAAAACAGAATACCCGAGAGCTTTTTCCTGCTGGCACCCAGAAGGCGAAGCAGGCTGAACTCGCGCCGCCGCTCATTTAACACGATGGAAAAAACCAGCATGAGCACGCCGGTGGCTAAAATCCAGAGCAGTCCGCCCAGCCCGTACATAACCCAGGCAAAGGAATGCAGCCGCGATGCGATATCACTCATCATGGTCTTTGACATGACCATGTCCAGGTTGTAATCAATGGCATGCTGCTGGAGAATGGCATTGGCCAGCGCGCGGGTATCCTGTCCGCTTTTTGCCTTGATCATCACCGACGAAACAACCCCCTCCCGTTTTTTGACATCAAAAAGCGGTGCGATCTCAAGTTTGCTGATCATGCTGCGCGCCGTTTTCAGGTTCAGGAATACGGAGGTATCAAAACCCATGCCGGTCCGGTCAAGGCGCATGACAATGGTATAGGGTTTGCCAAAAAACGTGATCTTTCCCCCGATCATCCCCTCTATCCTGCTCCCGACAATAATCTCGTCATCCCCGGGTTCGCGCGAAATATCGCCTTTCATCCAGGGCCGGACAATAAAATCCGTGGCCGGATCAAAGCCAATCAACTGGACCGGAAGCGAGCAGCACGCGGCCTGAAGCGATGCAATGAATATCTGGGAAGATGCTTTTTCCACACCGGACAGCTGTCTTATTTTCTGTTCCAGGGACTGCTCCAGATAAAAGGAGCTGGGCTCCCCCCGCAAAAGAGCGCCTTGCAGCTGTTTTTCATAGCCATAAGGAACCACCATCAGATCAGCGCCCAGGCGCTGCGACATGCTGCTGATACCGCTGCGAATGCTCTCGATCAGGATGGTACCGCCAAAAAGCAGAAAGGAAAAAACCAGCACAATCAGTGTCAGGGCCGCTGTCCTGAATGGCCTCCTGCACAGGTTTTCCCGGGCGATGCGCCAGGTTGTCAGTGGGCGCCCGCTCATTGTCCGCCCTTTCGTTTTGACAGCCTGTTCAGATAAACCATGTTACCCAGACTGACAAGCCCTGTCAGCACGGCAGGCACAACAAGTCCGGGCAGGGTTCCCATGCGGCAAGGCATGGTTTGCGCAGTGCAGACCCCGATCAGGAAAAGAGGAATGGCCGCCAGCAAAACGGCATTCAGGAAAAGCATCAGCGAAATGCCCAGACGGACCAAAACGCTTTTGCTCAGGTATAGCAATACGCCGGAAATACAGAAGAAAATCCCTGTTCCCAGCGCCATTCGCGCTGTCCAGAAGCATTTCATGGGAATGTGTACACCGGAGACGGTTTCAAGCATGCCACTGCAGGGCTGCAGCAGCGTATACGGCAGGATGGCAGTTAAAAGGCCCAGCACAATGATGGACAGGCTCGTGATAATACGGTTGGCCATGATGGATTTCCTTTGCGACAGCCGCCTTAAGCTGCGGCAGGATTTTCTGTCATGTTCACAACACGTCCGTGTTCCAGCACGATGATTCGTTCAGCATGCGCGGCAACATCCGGTGAATGGGTCACCATGATGATCGTGCTGCCTTCTTTGTGAAGCTGCCTGAATATATCCAGCACGATATTTTCATTGTCGCCATCCAGATTGCCGGTTGGCTCGTCGGCAAGAATCAGGCTGGGATAATTGATCAGTGCCCTGGCTATACAGACCCGCTGCTGCTCTCCGCCGGAAAGCTGGCTGGGCAGATGCCGGGCCCGCTCACGCAAACCCACACGCGCCAGGGCATCCATGGCTTCGGCTTCATCCACCATACTGTGGTAATACTGGGCCATCATCACATTTTCCAGCGCTGTCAGGTAGGACACCAGGTGAAACTGCTGGAATATCAATCCAATCTTGTCGCGTCTGATGGCGGTCAGTTCCCTGGAACTGATTTTTGAAAGGTCTTCCCCGTCCAGGATAACCGAGCCGTTTGATGGCTTGTTCATGCATCCGATGATATTCATCATGGTTGTCTTGCCTGAGCCTGATGGCCCCATGATGGCAATCCATTCGCCCGGCGCCACGGTCAGGTTGACATCCTGAAGCGCCCTGACGCTGCCATAAATCATCGATACCTCGTTCAGTTCCAGTATATTCATCTCACCCTCTTACTCTCCCCGCAATACCAGCGCGGGCTCAATACTGATAGCCCGCCGGATCGGCAGGATACAGGCAATAATCGTGACAACCAGTGATATGGCGATCGTGGCAAAAACCAGCAATGGCTCAAAGGAAATACCGCGCCCAAAAACGCTCATGCTGACCTGCCGGGCAAAAAACCAGCCGAAAACCGATCCGATCATGCCGCCGACAAGCCCCAGAACAATGCCTTCTCCAAGAAATTCGATCACGATACTGCGGTTTTCCGCGCCAATGGCTTTCTTCAGCCCGATTTCCTTTCTCCGCTCCATGACCATCGACATCATGGTTGTGGCAACACAAATCAGTGTCAGAAAAAGCATGACAATCGTGACCAGGTAAACCAGCGCCTGTAGCTTGGACAGGACAAGTGTTTCTGACTGGGTAATGCGCTTGACCATGCGTGGCGTGACAGCGGGTACCGCCTGCCGGATCCGCTCTTCAAGCACGGCCAGCTCTTCCGCCGGTGCGGCGATGCTGAGCTCAAAGACCTCAACTTCGTCCGGCGTATCCATGAACATTTCGAGTGCCGCAATATCCATGACCACATAGCCATCCTCCGGTCCGCCCGTCTTGACGATCCCGGCGATTTTCATTTTCGCGGAAAAACGCTCCCTTTCTTTTGTCTGTCCGCTTATCGTAACGACAGCACCCGGTTTGAGCCGGGTATATTGCGCAATGTCAGTGCCGATCAGGACTTCATCCTCTGCCTGCGGCCACGCTCCTTCTATCTGCCAGTAAGGACGCGTTTTTTTCACCTGGGCAAAATCGGTTCCGACCGCCGTAATCGGCTGCCGGTTGATCCGCATGGCCTCATAACGATAGGGTGCCGCACCAACCACCTTGCTCTCAGGAAGAAGCACAAGCGCCTCTTCGACATCTTCCCGTGCCATATTGCCGGTTTCTGCCGAGGGGACGAGTATCATGTTGGCCCCATAAGAGCGCATCTCACGCCCCAGTTGCCTGGGGATATCGTAGTAAATCGTCAGCATGCCAAGCAATACGGTTGCGCCGATAGCGATGGCAAGCACGGCAATAAACATCCGGGACAGGCGACGCCCGAGCGCACTGAAAAGCATGCGGAAATAAAGGGAATATTTCTTGTTCATCGTATCCGCTCCCTACCTGTCATAAAGGACTTCTGTCGGCTGCAGGGAAAGCAGCATTCGTAACGCGGGCAGACTGCCCAGAAGTGTTACCAGAACGGAGAGGATGGCAACAATCGGTATGACAACCGGCTGGACATCCGCACCGGCGCCAAAGACACTCCACGCAACCAGTTGCGCAAAACCCAGGCCGGCCAGGTAGCCGACAATCCCGCCGATAATGGCGGTAACGAGAATTTCGCTGATAACCAGGATGATCACCTCGCCATCTGTCGCCCCCACCGCCTTCATCAGGCCGATTTCCGTATTGCGCTCCATCACGTTCATGGTTACCAGATTGGAAATGCCCATGGCCGCACACAGCATGCTCATGCCGGTAAGAAGCAGCATCAGCAGTTTGATCTTGTTCAGGATACCGCCTTCAGATTCTGACACCTGCAAAACCGGCTTGGCCCGCACATTGGTTAGAACCTCTTCAATCTGGTAGGCAATTGAACTGATATATGCCGTGCAGTACCATGCATCCCACTCCTGCCGTGAAAGGCTTGCCGGATCAGTTGCGGCCCGGCGGGCCAGCTCGTTTTCGGGGGTGGTGAGCGCACTGACATCCACCTTCTGAACCAGTCCCTGACGGCCGGACAGCTCCTGAACCAGTTCCAGCGGCACGTACAGTTGCTCATCTTCAGGGCCGCCGCCAGATAGCGTTGCCCTGACGATGAGCTCAACCATTTTTCCTTCCTGAGTCCGGATGACAAGCCGGTCACCCTGACTGAGCTTCAGCCTCACCGCCAGCGAACTGCCAACCATCACGCCGGATTTATCCGAATCCTGAACCCATTTCCCGGCCACGTCCCACCAGGTTTTCAGCTTGCTGATACCGGTATTGATGGCATAGCCCGTCGGCAGATCCAGGTGCCGGTCAAACCAGGTTCCCACCAGGCTGACTTTTGAGTCAATCCCATCAATGATGACCGGCATTTCCAGATAAGGAGCAAAATCCACGATGTTATATGCCCAGAATACCGTCTTCATTTTCGGCAGTTCTTCCTCAAGAATATACTTGTCCGCAATTCCCGCGCCATCCTCAATCCCGTAGAGATCCCCCAAAAGAGACGCGCTGCGCGGCACCACATTCAGGTTGGCTCCGTAAACTTTCAGCTCCTGATTGACCTTTTCCTCGACATCCATCATGACATTGAGCATCGCCGTCGAAAGCGAAACACCCAGCGCCATGGTCACGGCAATCATGAGCAGCTTTCTTTTCTGCCGTAACAGCGCACACACCAGCATTCTCAAAAACATGCCTGCCCTCCTACCTGAAACGATGCGCTTCTGATTCCAGATCGGCGGTCTGGATGATGAGCCTGCCGTCCTCCATCACGTACTCCAACGGCACAGGATTACAACCGCCCTTGAACCCGATTGTTGAAATGTTCATGACGACATCACACAGAATGCAGACAATCTGGCCATTTCTTTCGTAGTACCCGCTGGGACCGCAGACATCGCAGGCATCCAGCCCGACACCGAACGCACTTTCACTTTTTTTGATAACGATATAACGTACCCGGGTTCCATCTTCGGCCGTATAGCTGAAACGGTGCAGGTGTCCGTCATTGACCTGCGCTACGGGAATCTCGATACGCCCGGCATCATGAGCAAGCTCCACGGGCGGCGCCAGTTCCACAACACGGCTGTTCACTTCGACACCAACCGTCAGGATCAGAAATACCGCCACAACGTTAAGCAAAAGAAATAGCGCCCATCGCACCTGCCTTTTTGATGCCATTTTCTGCTTCCGCTTAAGCGCCGGGTTTTCCCCATCAATAACCTGCGCCCGGCCTGCCCGCATGCCCCCAATTGACGCGAAGACGCTGACGGCCAGGAAAGCGAACAGAAAAACGGCCTGATGCTGGAGAGACCACATCACAAGCTCAACCAGCCAGCCGAATCCGGGAACCCAGTTGCGCAAAACCGCTATCTGGAGGAAAAGCAGCAGATGCCATGCGCCAAGGATCAGCAACCCTGACATGACAATCCGCCTGAGCGCTTTTTCATCACACCGGATGACGAGGCGGAAAAGAGAAAGAGCAGCAAGACAGGCAAGAGAGAGCGCAATAAGATAGCCGGTAACCTTGCCCAGAAATTCCAGATTGAAAATACTGTCCATGCCCACATCAAACTCGAACGGGTACAGCAACATATCCGGCAGGGCATATGCAAACCAGAGCAGTCCCAGAACGAATACCAGACGTCCTGACAGCTTTTCCGTTGCCGCCAGTCCTTTTTTACCGGAAAGCAGCAGGCAGACAAACAACCAGGCCTGCGCCACCAGCGCAAGCAATAAAAGCGGCGCATTGTACAACTCCCTGATAACAAACCCGGTGTTCAGGCGTAAAACCGCAAGCACAATGGCAATGATGGCGCCGAGAATGGTGCCGGCAAAAAACGGTTTTTTGAGTGATGCCGCCCGGACTTTTCCAATCAGCCCTGACAACAGCGCCACCACCAGCAGGGTGGGGAAAATGGTATGGGTGACATTAATCAGGTACTGCAGCATAGGATTCCATCTTGTTTCACAGGGTCAGCGCCCGTTTTCCCGCATTCAGCAAACAAAAACAGGAAAACTGATGATTGCCGCCATCAGCTTTCCTGATTTGCCGTTACCACTTCACACTGCAGGATTGAAAAGACCGGTGTGTTCTTTCAGGCGTGAAGTGTCAATGCAATTACCAGACGCGCGGAATGTAGTTAAAGTCCCAGCTCACTTCAATGGGCTTTTTCCAGAAACGGCCGGTTACACCGGTCGCTTTATCCACATGCAGCAGATAACCCTGCCTTTCAGGATTGTCAATAATGAAAGTGACCTTGTACTTGCCCGGGCCATCCAGCTTGACATTGTTGCCGTAGTGCGGACCATCGCTTGCGCTCATGGGCATGAAGGAACCCTGGATCAGCTTGCCGCCTTCTTTCTGGATGCGGTATTTGACCGTCAGGTAAGGCACGAAATCACCTTCCTCGAAACCAAGGTTGTTGTCTTTGGCTGCCGAGATATCGGCCTCAATATGCATATCGGATTTGGACGCAGGCAGTCCGGCCTGACCCGCCGGTTCCATATCTACCGGCTGGAAATACACCCCCGCAACCTGAAGCGGGCCAACGACTTTCTTTTCACCCAGCGGGAATTCCTCAAAATCTGCCGCAAAAGCAGAGCTGCCCATTGCCAGGGCGGAAACGGCCATGGCTGATGCCGCTATCAGCCTGCCCAGTTTTTTACTGCCTTTCATTATCAGTCTCCATTTCTATTTTTAATGACGATTTTCCACTCTCTTTATTTTCAGCTCATCCACATCAAGCCAAATGCAAATGAGAATCTATCTCATTTGCATTTGGACGTCAATCATTTTATCCATTTAATTTTCAGTGGCATTCCGAAAATGCCCTTGCATCAGGGAGCGGGAGATTCAATAATTCTTCCGCAGACCGCCTCCAGATCAGAGCGGTCATGCGAAACCAGGAGACAGGTTATCTGCGTTGATGCAAGAATGCCTTTCACCTCTTCGCGAATATTTTCTTTCAACTCCGCGTCAAGATTGCTGAAGGGCTCATCCAGAAGCAGCACCTTGGGGCGCGGTGCAAGCGCCCGCGCCAGGGCAACCCGCTGCTGCTGGCCACCGCTCAACTCAAAGGGATAGCGCCCTGCCAGTTCCGGCATCTTGATCAATGCCAGCATCCTTTCCGTCTGCTCGCGGCGGGCGGCCCTGTCAAGACGGTGCAGCCCGAATTCGATATTTTTCCTGACAGTCAGATGCGGGAAGAGACCATAATCCTGGAAAAACAGCCCAACCTGGCGATGCTCAGGCTCAACAAACACCCTGCCACTGGCCAGCACCTGCCCATCCATGATGATCTCGCCGGACAGGGGCCTTTCCAGGCCGGCAACCAGGCGCAAAAGCGTACTCTTGCCGCTGCCGCTTTCGCCGGCAATACCCACTCTCTCCCCGGCACCCACATCCAGAGAGAAGCCATCCAGCACCATGGGGCCAGGGGATTGATACCTGAATCGCAAATTATGAATACGCAAGAACATGAAACACCCCTTAAATTATGCTTTTTCTTCTCTTGCCCACAACTGCATCAGGATAATCACCAGTGCGCTGACTGCCACGATACACAGGGAAGGGAAAGCGGTTTCATGAATTGCCTCATTATTGGCGTACTCATAGACCTTTGTGCCAAGCGTATCGAAATTGAATGGCCGCAATGTCAGTGTCAAAGGCAACTCCTTTATGATATCGACAAAAACCAGGCCCGCCCCGCAGACTATCGCCTGGCGAATCATGTGAAGATCGACCCTGAAAAAGGTCCGGGTCACACTGAGGCCAAGCGTCCGTGATGCCTCTGTGTAAATCGGGCCGATTTTGGAAAATCCGGTATCGACAGCCTGATAGCCAATCGAATAAAAACGCACGCTGTACGCATAAACCAGCATGGCAACGGTCATGCTGACGGGCAATCCGGCAAGGGCCGGAAGCATTCCCTGGATGCTCCTGTCAAGCAGGGCAAAAGCTGTTATCACCCCCATCGAAAGCACAGCAGAGGGAATGGCATAACCCATTGTCGTGGCCTGCGATGACAGTGCCGTATATTTCCGGGCGAAGAGGCGGTTGGCATTGGCGGCGCCGACAGCAAAAAACATGATCAGCACCGTTGCCATACCCCCGACATAAAGCGTATTGCCCACATAACCGAGAATCTGCATGAAAACGGCTCGATCCCGGCTTATGATTGCCCAGGCCAGCATCTGGGTAACCGGAACAACAAACGCCACCAGCACGGCCAGCAGGCAATAGGCAACCACTATTGCGCCACGCCATCCTGAAAGCTTTCCGGGTGCGAGCTTTCGTTCCTTGCTGGAAACAATCCGGTATTTGCGGCGATGCTGCATTCCTCTGGCAATGAGAAGAAACACAATCACGATCGCCAGCAGGATGACGGCCAGTTTAATGGCGGTATCCACATCCCCCATGCCAAACCAGGCTGCAAATATGGCTGTGGTAAACGTATTCAGCCCCAGATAACTGGTCACACCGTAATCATTCAGAACTTCCAGGCAGACCAGTGTCCCGCCGGCCAGCATTGAAGGAATCAGCAGGGGAAGAATGATCCGGAAAAAGGCCCGCCTTTTGCTCCCGCCAAGCAATACGGCATTTTCAAGAAGTGAACCGCTCTGGTTATACAGAAATGTCCTGACAAAGAGAAAAACATAGGGGAAAAGCGTGATGGTGAAAACAAACACGGCAAACGGCATGGCCGGAATGGAAAAACTGGCCGCACCGGCAGACAGATTAAGACTGTTTCGTAAAAAGGACTGGATCACGCCGGTATAGCCCAGCATGCCGTCAAAAGTATAAGCCGCAATATAGGGCGGGATGGCCAGCGGAAGAAACAGCAGGATTTCCATTGCCCGCCGGCCACGGAAATCATACACACTGGTACACCAGGCCAGCGAGACGCCCAGCAGCACGGAAAACAGTCCGCTGAAAACGAGCAGCAGCAGCGTATCGATGAAATAGGTTTTCAGCAGGTAATCCTTTACCTGCTGCCAGTACTCACCGGCAGGCGCAAAAACGCTGATCAGCAGAAAGAGAAAGGGCAGCGCAATACAGGCAAGCGATATGCGATGCAGCGCTACCCAGCCGTTAAATCCGATTGAGCGGCTTTCCGGTTTATTTCCAGCCCACCTTGTTGAAGATACGTATGGCATGGGGATTGTTTTCACCCAAAAGTGAGAAATCGATTTGCTGGGTCTTAAATGCGCCCCACTCTTCCAGGAGGCGGTGTTTTTTTGCCTTCGGGTTGACCGGGTATTCATAGTTGCCGTTTGACAACGCTTCCTGTGCCGGCACACTCACCAGATAGGCGATCAGCTTCATGGCGTTATCCCGGTTTTTGCCAAACTTCGTCAGTCCGGCACCACTGATGTTGATGTGGGTTCCGCTTGTTTTCCGGTTCGGAAAAAAGACCCCGGTGTTTTTTGCCACGCGCACCTCTTCCGGGTCTTTCGAATGCATCATCTGCCCGATGTAGTAGGTATTCATGATAGCGACATCCCCCTCTCCCGCAGCAATAGCCTTGGCCTGGGCCCGGTCATTTCCCCTTGGCTGGCGGGCCATGTTCGCGACGATACCGGCAGCCCATTTTTCCGCCTTTTCGTAGCCATCCACGACAATCAGGGACGCCAGAAGCGACTGGTCATAGAGGTCTGCCGAAGAGCGAACCAGCACGCGCCCCTTCCAGCGCGCATCAGTCAGCGCCTCATAGGTCGACAATTCCTCCGGCCTGACACGGTCCTTTGAATAAACAATCACCCGCGCCCGGGTTGTCAGCCCCACCCAGTAATTGTCGCGATCACGCAGGTTCCCGGGTACTTCCGTGGCGAATGCCCCCGAAGGCATGGGCTGGAGAATCCCGGCTTTCCTGGCTGTATGAAGGACACCACCGTCTACCGTGATAAACACATCCGCCTGGGTATTTTCTCCTTCACGCCGGATTCGTTCGATCAGTTCCGGCGCCTTGCCGCTGACCACATTGACCCTGATACCGGTCTCTTTCGTAAACTGCTCATAAAGCGCCCTGTCAGACTCATAGTGACGGGCGCTGTACAGATTGACCACCCCTTCTGCCGCCTGCGCGGGCAGGATACCGAAAAAACCTGCCAGAACGGCGAGGCAGGCCAGCCATGCTCTCTGTTTCATTTTTTATCCTCTCTCACAATAAAGACACCAAACCGGCATCCCGTTTCAAAACGGATGTGATGGATGATAAAGGTGTGTCAGAATATAGTCAATGAAAACAAGAATCATTATCATTTCGAATAAGGGGGTGCGGCCATCTGACAAAAAACACGGGCCACCCTTCTGCATCCTGTAAAATTCACCATCATCTCCAGCAACTTCATCTCGGAAGGACGGTTACGCTCATGAATGATTTGATGCAAACACTGAAAAAAGCCGGAATCTTCCTGCTCGGCGGCCTGATATTTGCTTCAGGCTGGCATGCCAGCGCCCAGACGGCAAAGGAAAAAACCGCCAAGGACAAGGACAAAAAAGCCGCCACTGAAAAAAAAGCCCCCAAAAAGGCGGATAAAAAGGGCAAAAAGAAAACCACACTGGAAAAAAAGTGGCCTGAAAAATCATCCGGATCGGAATAAGGCTTCATGGATTTGCTGTACAAGACGCAGACACGGTTTCTCTTTCATTCACATATCCGAATCAAAATTGAGGCATCCTGGCCCGATGCGGTTTTTGATGACCTGTATGCCGTACTGGATACTGTCGATAAAAAATATAACTCTTACCAGAGCGGTTCCTACATTGACCTGATCAACCGCCATGCCGGCAGCTTTGTCGATGTCGACGATGAAACGGTTCGCATACTGGAACAGGTCATCGCCCTTTCAGCCTTTTTCGACGGCACATACGATATCACCGTCATGCCCCTTATCCGCCTGTGGGGCTTTTACAGGAACCATCCCCGCCGCATCCCGACGCCGGAGGAAATCGAGAGCGTCCGCCATCTGATCAACTACAGGAATATCGAAATGGATGGCAACCGTGTCCGCATTGGCAAGGGGCAGGAAATCGTCACCGGATCCTTTATCAAGGCCTATGCCACTGACCGGCTGGCGGAAACCATGCGCAAAGCCGGGATGCATAACGCCATTGTCAATGCCGGCGGCAGCACCATCCGGGCCATTAACCGCCCGTCCGACACCCCCTGGCAGGTCAGCGTACCCCACCCCGAAAATGAAAAGCCCCTCTTCACCCTGAACCTGGACAACCGGTGTTATTCGACATCATCCCAGACAACAGCCTTTGTGGACATTGATGGTAAACGATATGGACATATCCTGAACCCTCAAACCGGGTTTCCCGCGACAAACCTGCTGCTCGGAATCGCGACGGACAGCTGTATGGTCGGCGATATCCTTTCCACTGCGCTCTTCAATGAAACGCCTGACGGTTTTCTGGAAAAAACCCGGCAATTGGCCCGGCACCATGATCTCGCCGGATTTGTGATGAATCAGGACAGCATGATCACCGCAACGCCCGGTTTCGAGCATCTCGTGGACCGTGCCGGCCACTGAATCAGAGATTCTGGAGCAACACCAGCAAAATCAGCAGCGGCGCAATATACCGGCAAAACGGCCTCATCACGCGCCACCACCACGGACTCTCCCCATCCGGCAACGCCAGGCGTGCCGCAACCGGACGCCAGGCTCTCCATCCGACCAGCAAGGTCACCATGATGCCGCCAAAGGGCATCATCAGGTGGGATGTCGCATAATCCAGTACCCCGAAAAAACTCTTGCCGAAAAAAGTGTATTCCTTCCAGGCTCCAAGGGAAAGCGAGGCCGCAATTCCAACGACGAACATCAGGATTGCCATGACAATGGAAACCGGGATGCGCGGCATATCGAATTCGTCGATAAAAAAACTGGTCACGACTTCCATCAGCGAAACCGATGACGTCAGCGCCGCAACAAACAGCAGGAAAAAAAACAGGATGGCAAAAAGCTGCCCTCCGGCAAGATGGGAAAAAACGGCCGGCATGATAATAAATGTCAGGCCGGAACCTTCGGCAGGATTCAGCCCGAAGGCAAAAACAGCCGGAAGGATCATCAACCCGACCAGGATACAGATCGCCGTCGTCAGTCCGACAACACAGGCAGCGGAATTGGCGAGATTGGTTTCATTTGAGACATAGGAGCCGTATGTCATCATGCACCCCATGCCCAGCGAAAGAGAAAAGAACGCCAGTCCCATTGCTTCGAGCACCATGCCGGCATTAACCTTGCTGAAATCCGGCATCAGAAAATACATGACGCCTTCGGATGCGCCGGGCAGAGTCAGGCTGCGGACAATCAGAACCAGAATCAGGAAAAACAGCAGCGTCATCAGCGATTTGCTGACCCGTTCAATTCCCTTCTGCACACCGGCCAGAACCACCCCGGCCGTTAACGCCATAAAAACCGCGTGGTACCAGAGCGGCTCAACCGGGTCCGTGATAAAGCCATCAAAAATCGCCTTCAGCCGTACCGCATCGGACGTCAATATCGTATCCCCGAACGACTTCACGATGTAGAAAATGGTCCACCCCCCCACCACACTGTAAAAGGAGAGAATCAAAAAACCACAGACGACGCCTATATAACCAACGATTGACCAGGAACGGCCGCCAAAATAACGATAGGCGCCGACCGGGCTCTGCTGCGAAATCTGGCCAACGGCCATTTCGGCAATCATGATGAAAATGCCAAGCGTGAAAACCATCACCAGGAAAAGCAGAAGGAAAGCGCCACCTCCGTTTTGCGCGGTGACATAGGGAAATTTCCAGATGGCGCCCAGGCCGATCGCTGAACCAGCGGCCGCCAGGATAAAACCGACACGTGAGCCCCATGCTGCCCGAACCATAAAGAAATCCCCCGATACGCCTTGCCGGATACGGCAAGACTGCACATGATAAATGAAAAAAACCGATTGCCCTATTCCTTCCCGGAAAAGCACAGAAACGCCCTGCGGCCCGGCAACCGGCAAAACCCGTGCTTGATCTCGGACAAAGTCTGTGTCTATACTCACCAAACAATCGTTTTTCCGGTGTGCACGCACCGTCAATACAGAAAGGAAGCTTTTGCATGAAAACCATTAAAGCCGCAGTACATTCGCTGGGCAACATTGGCCGCCACGTTATCGACTGCCTGGTCTCTTCCCCCGACTTTGAATGCCTGGGCGTCGTCCGCCGGGTCGAGTCATTGGGGACACAGGCCCTGGAACGCCAGAACCTGCCTGATTTTGCCTCCATTGACGAACTGATTCTGAGCCGCGGAAAACCGGATGTGGTCATTCTTTGCGGCCCATCCCGTTCTGTCCCGGAAGATGCGCGCCAGTACCTTGCCAAAGGCATCTGCACGGTAGACAGCTTTGATATTCATGAAGAAATTCCGGCACTGGTGCGCTCACTTGATGAAATCGCCCGGAAAAACGGCAGCGCCTCCATTACCGCTGCAGGCTGGGACCCGGGCACGGACTCGATATTCCGCGCCCTTTTCGAAGCCATGGCCCCGACCGGTGTGACTTTCACCAATTTCGGCCGCGGCCGCTCAATGGGGCACTCCGTTGCCGCACGGTCGATCGAGGGTGTTGCTGACGCCACCTCCATCACCATCCCTCTTGGTGGAGGACGGCACTCACGCCTGGTTTATGTTCTGCCCAAACCGGGCGCCTCTTTTGACAAGATCAAGGCAGACCTGACCGCCGATCCGTATTTCAGCAATGATCCGCTTGATATCCGCCAGGTGGCGACACCGGAAGAATTGGCTGCAGTGGCGGACAATTCCCATGGCGTGCTGATGGAAAGAATCGGCGCCTCCGGCAGCACCTCCAACCAGCGCCTGACGTTTGACATGCGAATCGATAATCCTGCACTGACGTCACAGGTACTGGTTTCCTGTGCCCGTGCCGTTACCCGCATGGGGCCTGGCTGTCATACCATCATCGATATCCCGCCGGTTCTGCTTTTGCCCGGGGATCGCATGGCGCACATTGCGCGCCTGGTATAACCCTGCCGCATCCTCGCCGGGATGTGACGGCTTAATCATAGCGTTCGTCACGTCCCAGCGAGCGGTCCCGCTCCATGCGATGATACATTTCGTGAAATGACTCCTCATGCATATCAAAAATGTCATCGTGCTCATCGATGAAATCGCCATCAAAACTATCCACAAATTCCTGTTCGCGGATTTTTTTGGGCTTCGAACGTTTCTTCCCGGTATTCATGGATTCCTTCCTTCGCAATGCGGCAGACCTGTCACTTTTTCCGCACATGTTGAGGTGATTTCCGAAGCCGGAATTGAGAAATATCAACAAAACGTTTTATGGAGCACAGCAAATTGATTGCGCCAGCACAACCCGGTACGACGCGCGCCTCCTGTACCATGCCGGAACCGCCCCGCATTTCTCATCAGCCAGTAACGCCAACCGGACTCGCTCACATATGAACCGCCCGCATCTTCATCAAAAAATTTTCCTCTCGCTTCTTGTCATCATTACGCTGGCATTTTTCTGGCTGCTTCTGCCGTTTTCCGGCGCGATTTTCTGGGCATTTATCTTTGCCGTTCTGTTTACCCCGCTTTTTAACCGGATACAGGAAAAAATGCCGGAGAAAAGAACCCTGGCGGCCATCCTGACCCTGCTGTGCTGCCTGCTGCTGGCAATTTTCCCCCTGACCCTCATTATCCTGTCGCTGGCAGGAGAAGGTGAAATGCTCTACCGGAAAATCCTGAGCGGTGAAATCGATTTCAACCGCACCTTCATGGAAATTTACAGCAGTCTGCCGGAATGGATCAGCCGTATCCTGCAGATCTTTGGCGTCAGTGATATCGGCGACCTCCAGCAAAAAACCGCGGACAGCCTGATGCAGGCCAGCCGGACTATCGCAGGCAAGGTCTTTACCATCGGGCAGAATATTTTCGGGTTTGGTGTTGGCGTCGTTATCATGCTTTACCTTCTCTTTTTTCTCTTCAGAGATGGCAAAGCTCTTGGGCATGCGATTCACAAGGCCATCCCCCTGGGCGAACAGCAGAAACATGAACTCCTGGTCCGCTTTACCGGCGTTATCCGGGCCACCGTCAAGGGCAATCTGATCGTCGTCATCGTACAGGGCGCACTGGGCGGACTCATTTTCTGGATACTGGGAATACAGGCCCCCGTGTTGTGGGGGGCTGTCATGGCATTTCTGTCGCTTTTCCCGGCGGGAGCCAGCCTCATCTGGATTCCTGCCGCCATTTACCTGCTCTGCACCGGCGCCATCATCAAAGGTGTCATCATGATTGCCTTTTGTGCTGTCGTCATCGGGCTGGTCGATAATCTTTTGCGCCCCCTTCTCGTCGGCAAGGATACGCAAATGCCGGATTATCTCGTCCTGATATCGACCCTGGGCGGTCTGAGCCTCTTCGGACTGAACGGCTTCGTGATCGGCCCCGTCATTGCCGCGCTCTTCATGACCTCATGGAAAATGTTTTCCGGCATCGACGCTCCCGCCACCGGAGAAATAACCGCAAAAACGCATGAAGCCGCATCTGCGGAAATACCGGATTAACCCCGCCTCATCTTTCTTTCAGGCGGGAAAAGGCATCCGCCATTGCCGTACCGGATGCCGGTGAGTGTTTTTTTTCTTCCGGTTTGCGGGGTTTGCCCTTTCCTGCCTTGCCGGATTTTTCAGGCGCCGGTTCTGCTGTGGATGCGCTGCTGTCGGTCAGACGCATCGACAGGCTGATCCGGTTTCGCTTCATGTCCACTTCCATCACTTTGACCTTCACGATCTGTCCGGCACTGACAACCTGGTGCGGGTCCCGGACAAAACGGTCTGACATTGCGGAAATATGGACCAGCCCGTCCTGGTGAACCCCTATATCCACAAAGGCGCCAAAAGCCGTCACATTCGTCACGACGCCTTCAAGGATCATGTCAGGTTCCAGATCCGCAATTTCCTCAACACCCTCCTTGAATGCCGCACTGACGAAAGCCGGCCGGGGATCCCGCCCCGGCTTTTCAAGTTCGGAAAGGATGTCGGTCACGGTGGGGACACCAAAACGCTCGTCCGCGTATTTCTGTGGCTGAAGTGACTCAAGGAGAGACTTGTCGCCAATCACGGATTTGATATCTTTTTTGATATCCGCCAGGATTTTTTCCACGACCGGATAGGATTCCGGATGAACAGCTGACGCATCCAGCGGGTTTTCCCCATCCGGGATACGAAGAAAACCCGCGGAAAGCTCAAAGGTTTTTTCCCCCAGGCGCGGAACAGACTTCAGATCGGTACGGGAAGCAAAGCGGCCGTTCTTGTCCCGGTAAGCGACAATGTTTTTCGCCAGTGTTTCGCCAATCCCGGAAACCCGGGCAAGAAGAGGGGCCGAAGCCGTGTTGACATCCACACCGATCGCGTTCACGCAATCCTCGACAACCGCATCCAGTGTCCGCGCAAGGCCATGCTGCGAAACATCATGCTGATACTGACCGACACCGATCGATTTCGGATCGATTTTCACCAGTTCCGCCAGCGGGTCCTGCAATCGCCGAGCAATGGAAACGGCTCCCCGAAGCGAGACATCCAGCTCGGGCAATTCCTGTGAGGCATACTCTGATGCAGAATAAACGGAAGCGCCAGCTTCCGACACCATGACCTTGGCAAACCGCTCTTTGCTCTGCCTGAGCAGATCCTGCGCCAGCCGGTCCGTTTCGCGTGAGGCAGTGCCATTGCCAATGGCAACCAGGCTGACACCGTGCTTTTCGATCAGCTTTGACAGCGCACTGATCGTACCGTTCCAGTCATTTTTCGGCTGATGCGGAAAAACTGTTCCGGTATCCAGCACTTTCCCTGTTTCATCCACAACGGCAACCTTGACGCCGGTTCTCAAGCCGGGATCCAGTCCCATCGTTACACGCGGGCCGGCAGGGGCTGCCAGGAGCAGTGCTTTCAGGTTCTGCGCAAAAATATCGATGGCATCAGCCTCTGCTTTTTCCCGCAGCGCTGTCATGAGACCATTCTCAAGATGGGTAAAAATCCGCACACGCCAGGCCCATCTCACCGTATCCATGAGCCAGCGGTCTGCCGGACGCCCCTTGTCGGCAATCTCAAAATGAGATGCAATCCGGGTTTCACACGGGTTGTGCGGCGCATCCCATTTGGGCCGCTCGGGTTCGGAATCCAGCCGAAGGCGAACCGCCAGGATCTCCTCGCGACGCCCCCTGAAAAGCGCCAGGGCCCGGTGAGAAGGAATGACGGCAAGCGGCTCGGCATAATCGAAGTAATCGGAAAACCGGATGCCTTCCTGCTCCTTTCCTTCGAGAACGCGGGATTCCACCACGCCATGCTCGTGCAGATACGTGCGCAATACCTGCAGCAAAACCGCTTCCTCGGCAAAACGCTCCATGAGAATCTGTCTCGCACCCTCCAGTGCCGCAGCCACATCCGGCACACCCGGATTTTCCCCGTTTTCTGCCGTAAAAGGGGGCAGGATGTATTTTGCTGCCTCCACATCCGGTTCCAGCATCGGATCTGACAACAGGGCATCGGCCAGCCGCACCAGCCCGGCTTCATGCGCGATCTGCGCTTTCGTGCGGCGCTTGGGGCGATAAGGCAGATACAGGTCTTCCAGTGTTGTCTTGTCGGCGGCAGCCAAAACGGCCGCCTTGAGCTCCGGGCTCATTTTCCCCTGCTCTTCAATGCTTTTAAGCACGGTATCGCGGCGTGCCTCGAGTTCCCGCAGATAATATAACTGCTCCTCCAGAAGACGAAGCTGCGCATCATCCAGCCCGCCGGTAACTTCCTTGCGATAGCGCGCGATAAAAGGAACCGTCGCTCCCTCATCCAGAAGACTGACCGCCGCCAGAACCTGTCTATCTGAAACAGCCAGCATGGATGCAATACGTTGTTCTATTGATGGCAACATGAAAATCCGGAATAAAAAACAGAAAACCGAAATGATACGGAATTCAGCAGAATATGCCACCCCTGCCTGATTTTTCCATACCGGCCGTTTTTCTTTTGTGCATGAAAAATACCATTTAAAAAATACCCCCTCCCCTTTTTGACATTTATGATCGATAATGTCTCTTTCGCCCACAAAAAATATCGCCGAAAGGCGATGTCACGGTTATATGAACTTCTCACAGGAAGACATCCAGAAACAGTTTGATGAGGCCACATACCAGGCGGGCCTGGACTATGCCAAACATGATTATGTCAAACAGGTTCAGCTCGCTGCCAACCTGATCCGCTCACAGGTAAAGGGGCCGGGCAACCAGGTCTTCCAGCAGAATATTTTTCTCAAATCAACCGTCAAGGGCCTGCTTTTTCAGGGAACCTGCACATGCTCTGACCACACGAACTGCAAACATGTCGTTTCTGTTCTTGTCACGGTGCTCCGCAAGAAAAAAATGGCCAGCGCCCAGCCTGTATCCGCCCCTGTCGCCTCATGGCTTCAGCGGCTGCGCAGCGCCACTTTTGGCGCAAGCGACCCGGTGGCAGCGCCTGACACCGAAATCCAGGAAAAACCATCCCAGCGGCTCCTGTATATCCTCTCACCGGATCAGGCTGACAGGCGTACCTTTTTGGGCATGTGCAAAGTCCGCTTCAGACCGAATGGCGAAATCGCATCCGCCACACCTGTCAGCGACCCGCCGGCCCTTCTGACAGAAAAGCCGGACTATATCCAGCCTGAAGATGATGGCCCGATTCGCCTTTTCATCGCCATGCGGGGCGGCCATGTCCCCCAGGGGCAAAACCTTGTCGAACCACGCGGCCCCATTGGTGCCCAGCTCCTGCGTATCCTGATTGACCGCCAGCAATTGCTGTGGACCAACTCATGGAGCGATATCGGGAAGGGCCTGCTTTTCCCGCTGCGCGCCGCGCCTCCCCGGGAAGCCCGGCTGGTCTGGCTGGAAACGGAATCCACCCTCCGTCTTTCCTGGGAATTTGCTCCCCTGCCGGAAAACGGGGAAAACCGGCGTACGGCGAAAAAACAGCGAATAGACTATATCCTGCCGACAGAACCCGCCTGGTACATGGATAACCTGACCTGCGGCGAACTCATTTTGCCAACAAACGATACCGGCATATCGGTCAAGGACCTGCAGGAACTGGTATCCCAGGCACCTCCTGTTCCTATCAAGGATAAAACCGCTGTATCGCGGATGCTGATCACACAGGGACTGTCTGAACTGATCCCGCCGCCCGAATCCATGAAAGAATCTGTCCGCAAGGATATCAGGCCAACACCGGTCCTGCGCCTGGGCAGCATGCAGAACAAGGGAACCGCGCAGGCAGAATTGTCCTCCTGGTATGACTATGCCCAATTGCTTTTCGATTATGACGGACAACAGGTTTTTTACGGGACATCAGTCCCCATCATGCGGGCACAGGGCGCCGCCATCGAACGCATTCTGCGCAATGAAAAAATGGAGGCCGGATTCTTTGACACCCTCCACCAGGCCGGCTTTGTCCTGCAGGATAATTCGGGACTGTCCCATACAACCCTGCCCGGGCTTTTAGACCTCCCGTCCCAGTCAGACTGGATGCAATTTACCAGCGTGATCATGCCGGAACTGAAAAAACAGGGATGGCATATCGAAAAAACACAGGAATACCGTTATGACATCGCCGAAATCGAAGACTGGTATGCGCGTGTCACCGATGAAAGCAAAAGCAGCGGCAAGGACTGGTTCAGCCTGGAACTGGGCATTGTCGTTAACAAACAGCGCATTTCCCTCCTGCCGCTTCTGGTCACACTGATCAGGACCGCACCGGAAGAGTTCGATCCCAAAAAGCTCGGTGAAAAACCGGATCATGAAGCCCTTCTGACCACCCTGCCGGACGGCCTTCGTGTTGCCCTGCCATGGGGACGGATCAAGCCGATCCTGCGCACACTGGGTGAGCTTTATTTCACGGACCGGGATGACCACTCGATCCGCCTGCACGCGCTGGACTCTCCTCGCCTGGCCGAACTTTCCAAGGAACTGCCTTTACACTGGCTGAATGGTGAGCGCCTGCTTGAAATGGGAACACGCCTGGCCGAATTTGATGGCGTCCAGAAAGTTCATCCACCCAAAACACTCCGGGCATCCCTGCGCGATTATCAGCTTGAAGGGCTTTCCTGGATGCAGTTTTTGCGGGAATACGAACTGGCCGGCATTCTGGCCGATGACATGGGGCTGGGCAAAACACTCCAGACTCTCTCGCACATCCTGCTTGAAAAAGAAGCCGGCAGACTGACCCAGCCCGCACTGGTTGTGGCCCCCACCAGCCTGATGAGCAACTGGCAGGAAGAGGCCGAGCGCTTTGCGCCGGAGCTGCGCGTACTGGTCCTGCAGGGCAAGGATCGCATCAAGCGGTTTGAGCGCATTGAGCAGTATGACCTGGTCCTGACAACCTATGCCCTTTTGCCAAGAGATGAGCAGGAATTGCAGGAACATGAATACCACCTGCTGATCCTCGATGAATCGCAGTACATCAAGAATATCCGCTCCAAGGCCGCGCAGATCGCGACCACCCTTCGTGCGCGCCATCGCCTGTGCCTGACGGGCACTCCGCTGGAAAACCATCTTGGAGAACTGTGGTCCCAGTTCCATTTTCTTTTGCCCGGCCTTTTGGGTAATGAAAAAACCTTCAACAGCGAGTTCCGCCACCCCATTGAAAAACTGGCTGACGATAACCGCAGGGCGCTTCTGGCCAGGCGTATTCGCCCCTTCCTCCTGCGCCGGACCAAGGACAAGGTTGCCGATGAGCTGCCGCCAAAAACCGAGATGGTTCGCAATGTGGAACTCACATCCTCGCAGCGGGATATCTATGAAACCGTGCGTCTCGCCATGGACAAGAAAATCCGTGACGAAATTGCCAAGAAAGGCGTGGCGCGAAGCCAGATCGTCATTCTCGATGCACTCCTGAAATTGCGCCAGGTCTGCTGCGACCCGCGTCTTTTGCGTGGCGGGGCCAACCGGAAGGCTGCGATGTCTGCCAAGCTTGCCGCCCTGATGGAGATGGTTGAGGAACTCCTGCTGGAAAACCGCCGCATTCTTGTTTTCTCCCAGTTCACCAGCATGCTGGCCCTGATCGAAGCCGAATTCAAGGCCCGGAATTTTTCCTATACGGTTCTGACCGGGGACACAGTTGATCGCGCCGGTGCCATTCGCACTTTCCAGGAGGGGCATGTTCCGCTTTTCCTGATCAGCCTGAAAGCGGGTGGCGTTGGCCTGAACCTGACCGCAGCGGATACGGTCATCCATTATGATCCCTGGTGGAACCCGGCTGTTGAAAACCAGGCAACCGACCGCGCATGGCGAATCGGACAGGACAAACCGGTTTTCGTCTACAAGCTGATCGCAAGGGGAACGCTGGAAGAAAAAATCCAGGAACTGCAGCAGAAAAAAGCGGATCTGGCTGACGCGATCCTGTCGACGGGAGAAACGCAAAGCGTGCAAATCACGCCGGAAGACCTGCAGGCCATTTTCGAGCCGCTGGAAAGCATCGGAGATGACGAACTCGAATTTGGCGAAATGGAGTCCCCTCCGCCTTCTCCTGTAAAACCGGCCAAAAAGCCGCGCAAATAAAAACCGCTTTCTGTGCCCGGCCGGGCAACAGAAAGCGGTTTGTTTCCGTTATGTTTTTTACTTCTTCCGGGCCTTGGCCGCCGGCTTGGCCGAACGGGAAGCGGCTTTTGCCGGTGCGACCGCCTTGTCGGAATCGATCAGGCTTCTCAGCATCCAGGCATTCTTTTCATGTACCTGCATACGCTCGGTCAGAAGATCGACTGTCGGATCATCACCGGCTTTGTCGGCCAGTGTGAGTACATCCCGGCTCAGGCGGCTGACGGCCTCGGAACCGGCCAGGACATCACGAATCATGTCTTCTGCACTTGGCACGCCTTCGATTTCCTTGATGGAAGCCAGGCGCAGATACTCCTTGAGTGTGCCGGGTGCGGCAAAACCGAGTGAACGGATACGCTCGGCAATTTCATCCAGCGCATTCCACAGTTCCGTATACTGCTCCTCAAACATGACGTGCAGTGTCTGGAACATGGGACCTTTCACGTTCCAGTGATAATTATGTGTTTTCATGTACAGCAGGAAGCTTTCTGCCAGTATGCGCGAAAGGCCCTTGCTGATATTTTCACGATCTTTAACACTCATTCCGATATTGATTGCGGGAGCTGCCATAATGCCATTCCTCCTGATTAGATTATTATTTTCAAACGGCCGGAACAGTTAAGAGGTACTGCTGTTTCTGTCTGAAAAATCCATCCCGGCTGCACTGCGCTTCAACGATATAAACGGCAGTATCGTATTGATACGTTTCTATTGTACCCGCATTTGAAAAATGGTTCTTGAAAGAAACGAATTCTTCCATTGCACGTCACCAAAAAAGAATTCGAATAAAGAGAAACGTGTTTTTATGCCGGACGGCATTTACTCTGCCGTATCCGCTTCCTCATCGAAACGGGCCTGTTGCTGTACCCACATGTGATAATAAGCGCCGCCGGCGTCAAAGAGTTCCTGATGGGTCCCCGACTCGATAATCCGCCCTCTGTCCAGTACAAGAATCTGGTCGGCATCGACAATCGTGGACAGCCTGTGCGCAATCATCAGCGTTGTCCTGTTTTTTGCAATCTCTTTCAGTTGCGCCTGAATCACCTGTTCTGCATGCGTATCAAGCGCCGATGTCGCTTCATCAAAAACCAGGACCGCCGGATTTTTCAGCACCATGCGCGCAATGGCGACGCGCTGTTTTTCCCCGCCCGACAGTTTGAGGCCGCGCTCACCGACAATCGTGCTGTACCCGTCTGGCAGGCTTTCGATAAAGTCATGGATATAGGCCGCCTTCGCGGCTGAGACAATTTCCGCTGTTGTCGCGCCGGGACGCCCGTACGCAATGTTGTATTCAATCGTGTCATTGAACAGGACGGTATCCTGGGGCACAATCCCGATTTCCCTTCGCAGGGATGCCTGGGTTACATCGCGCAGATCCTGCCCGTCTATCGTAATCGCGCCGCCCGTTACATCATAAAAACGGTACAGCAACCGTGATATTGTCGATTTGCCCGAACCGCTGTGACCGACAAGCGCCGTAACCGTACCGGCAGGAATAGTGAAATCAATATCAAACAGAATCTGCCGCGCGGCCTCATAACTGAAGTCCACGCGGGAAAACCTGATTTCGGCGCCGTCGACTTTCAGTTCTGCCGCATCCGGCGCATCGGTAACTTCGCGGTTCTGGTCCAGAAGCTGGAACATGCGCTCCATATCTGCGAGACTCTGCCGGATTTCCCGGTAAATCACACCCAGGAAGTTCAGCGGAATATACAGCTGGATCATGAACGCATTGACCAGAACCAGGTCACCCAGCGACATGGTTCGCGCCACCACGCCGGAGGTGGCATGCCAGAGCATCAGGGTAACCGCCGTGGCGACAATAAGCGCCTGGCCGATATTCAGGACGGAAAGTGCATACTGCGACTTGATGGCAGCACTTTCGTAATGCTGCAGGTTGACGTCATAACTGGCCGCCTCATGCTCTTCATTGCTGAAATATTTCACCGTCTCGTAATTGATGAGCGAATCAACGGCACGGGTGTGCGCCCGTGAGTTCAATTCATTCATCAATCGCCTGTATCCGGTTCGCCAGTTGGTCACGACAACCGTGTAGACAACGTATGCCGCCAGTGCGCCCGCAGCAATCACGGTAAACCAGATATCGTAGTGCAGTGCAAGATAGCCGAGCACCAGCACGATTTCAACCAGCGTCGGAAAAATATTGAACAGTGTAAACGTGATCAGCGCCAGGATGCTGCGCGTGCCGCGCTCGATATCCTGTGTGATGCCGCCCGTCTGCCGGTCAAGATGAAAACGCAGCGACAGCGCATGCAAATGCCGGAAAACCTGCAGTGCCACCGTCCGGATGGCGCGCTGAGTCACCCGGACAAAGAGCAGTTCCCTGAATTCGGTAAAAAGCGTACCGGCAAGACGCAATGCACCATAAGCCAGCAGCAGCCCCACCGGCAGGACAAGCAGGGCGTCAGGATGGGCCAGTTCCTCCGAAAGCCGGTCAATCAGCTCTTTCAGTATAATCGGCACCCCCATCCCCGCCACCTTGGCGAAAATCAGAAACAGCAGTGCGAAAGAGACCCGCCATTTGTATACCCAGACATAGGGCAGGAAAACCGCTATCGTTTTCCAGTCACTTTGCGGCTTGCTGGAAGGGGTCGGCGTGAAGGTCCGGAATTTATTCATGAAACAAAGCTTCAGGCATCGGTTCAGCAGATTCGGGGGTGTGTCATAACGCGATTATCCGGCAATGTCCGCCTTTCGGGCAAAATATCGACCGCTTTTTCCCGTTTGCCGGCTTTATCCGGGCAAGACTCGCTCTGTTCCGCTCCATGCAACACCATCCTCTGCGGTAAAATGAATCTGTCAATCCATCCGATGGCATATTCAAATATCGCCTCAAGCGGTTATCATCATGCAACCGGATAAAGCTAACCCCGAAAAAGGAGTGTCTGTGGTAAAAGATGTTTTGTTTTTCATTATTGATGTGGCGGCCGCCCTGTTTGGCGGCCTGATGCTGCTCCGATTCTGGATACATGCCGCACGGGTCAGACCCCCCATGCAGATCGGGAATTTCATCTATATCCTGACCAACTGGCTGGTCAATCCGCTTCGCAGGGCCATCCCCGGTGTTGGCGGACAGGACTGGGCAAGCCTTGTCGGCTCCATTCTGATTGCCATTCTCACCGGGGTTTCCAAAGCCATGCTCATCTGGCCTGTTTTCATTCCTAAAATGGCCATATTCCTGACGCTTTTGACTCTTTTTAACTGGGTGGTTTACGGCATCATGGGACTGCTTATCCTGGAAGTGATTTTCAGCTGGGTGAATCCGCATGCTCCCCTGGCGCCGCTGGTCAATGCCCTTAACCGGCCTTTTCTGGCACCGATAAGAAAACTGATTCCACCTATCGGCGGGCTGGACCTGTCTGTGATGGTTGTTTTTATCCTGCTTGGTGTTGCCGGCCGGCTCGTCCCGCAACTGATTTCCTCCTTGTTGAAATGAGCAGAAACTGGCTTTCAGAAACCGGCTCGGGATTTCGCCTGGCGGTCCAGATCAGCCCGAACGGGAAAAAATCGGAAATCCTTTCCGCTACTGATGAAGCCCTGCGCATCCGCCTGCAGGCGCCTCCCGTTGATGGCAAGGCCAATGAGGCGCTGATCCGTTTTATTGCTGACCAACTGGATCTGCCAAAAAGCAGCGTACAGATTACCCATGGATTCACCAGCCGCCGGAAACTGCTGGACATCCGCACGTCCGCGCTGACACGCGAGGACGTGGAAAAACAGTTATCAATCACCTGACCCGGAGTTTGACATGAGCTTTATCGCCAATTACATGATGCTGGATGACGACACCCTTGACGGCCTGCTCGGGCTCGA
>JAJDFZ010000012.1 GCA_030269625.1 Oxalobacter sp. OttesenSCG-928-P03
GGCGTTGTGGAAAGCGTGAAGGTCGACGTCAATGAAGTCCACCATATTCTTGGCGCGCCGCGTTTTGAAAACGAAGTCGCCATGCGTACCAGCCTGCCGGGTGTGGCAACCGGTCTTGCATGGACACCGGTGGGAGGCGACATCCTCTTTATTGAAGCCAGCCGTGTTCCCGGCAAGGACAAGCTGACACTGACCGGGCAGCTTGGCGATGTCATGCGCGAAAGCGCCATTGCCGCCCTGACCCTGCTCAAGGCCCGGGCGCTCTCACTTAATATCGAACCGACGCTCTTTGAAAACAGTGATATTCATGTCCACGTGCCGGCCGGCGCCATTCCCAAGGATGGCCCCAGTGCCGGGGTTGCCATGTTCCTGGCACTCACGTCCATGATGCTCAACCGCCCCATCCTGGCTGACCATGCCATGACCGGTGAAATCAGCCTGCGCGGCCTTGTCATGCCGGTAGGCGGCATCAAGGAAAAAGTGCTGGCTGCGCTTCGGGCCGGTATCAAAACCGTCATGCTTCCGGCTCGGAACAAAAAAGACCTGGAAGACATCCCGGAAGATGCCAAAAAGCAGCTCAAATTTGTCTGGCTGGAAACCGTCGATGATGCGCTGAACGAAGCACTGGCCGCCGAGCAGCGCGCAAAAAAAGCCAAAAAAAAGGCAAATTGAGGACCTGACGGCATAAAAAAAGAGGCAGCCAAAGCTGCCTCTTTTACCTTCACCTGATCCTACTTGTCCTTGTTCTGTAACACATACAGCCCAATGATTTCGGATTGCGCCAGGACATGTCCTTCCATCTTTTCCACCACTTCGGCCTTGGTCGTGTTGCCCATGTCCGGCAGCACCGTATCCAGCGCATACAGCTTGTGAAAATAACGGTGTGTCCCGATAGGCGGGCAGGGCCCGTTGTAACCGGCATTTTGCCGGTCATTGGTACCAACCAGCGTGCCAGGCGGCAAATCCTTGTTTGCCACCCCTTCCGGAAGCGAGCCGGCCGTCGGCGGCATGTTGTACAGCACCCAGTGAACCCATGTCATCTTCGGCGCTTCCGGGTCCGGCGCATCCGGATCATCGACAATCAGGACAATGCTTTTTGTTCCTGCCGGCGGCGCGGTCCATTCAAGCGGAGGAGAAATATTCGGGCCTTCACAGGTATAAAGCGCAGGCATCATTTCATTGTGCTCAAAAGCGGGGGATGACAGTTTGAATGACATAGACAGACTCCTCCTTTGGTAACCGGAAAAACAAAAAAGAAAAGCACCCCCCCCATCCGGGGCATGATGCTTTTCGCGTGTACTTAACTGATCGGAATATCCCTGACCGTATCGATTGCCGCCTTGGGCAAACGGATCAGCAAAACCCCATTGACGGCATTGGCCGTTGCCTTTTCGGCATTGACGTGACGCGGCAGGGCAATACGGCGCTCAAACACCCCGTATGCGCGCTCCATGGCATGGTAATGGCTGTCTGCGCCTTCCCGCGCAAAACGCTTCTCCCCTGTCAGGGTCAGCATGCTGCCTTCTATACGGATGGTGCAATCCTGCTTTTCCACACCGGGGACTTCAACCCGGACAATGATGTCACTGGCGGTTTCCTCCACTTCGCAGGCGATCAGGCCCCAGCGCGGGAAATTCAAATTGGCCTCGCTTTCGAGCTGTCCGTCCATCATGCCCGGCTCGAAATGGGTCAGGGAATTATTGCTGCGGCTCAACAGTTCGCGCCAGCCATCGGAAAGGTTTTCCCACGCCCGGTTCAGTTCGCGACCGATATTCTTGCCTGCCTGTTTGATTGAATCCAGCATGATGTCCTCCTGTTGTTTGAAAAATTCAGACCGTCAATGCATGCATACCTGTGACATGACCCTTTTATGATAAATCATTCTGGCGTCTGCTTTGCAACTATCTCCTGTCCGGCACGCACTTTCCCGCCATAAAAAATGCCTACGCTTTTGGCGGCACGTAACCGGGCACGTCTTCGCCTCCCTCGCCAAAAAGAAACTTTTCCATCTGCTCGGCAAGCAGTTTGCGCGCATGGGGATCCATCATGTTCAGACGATACTCATTGACCAGCATCGTCTGCTGCCGGATCCAGGCATCCCATGCTTCCTTTGAGATGTTTTCATAAACGCGCCTGCCCAGATCGCCCGGATAAGGGGGGTAATCCAGTCCCTCTCCCTCCTTTTGCAGCTTGACGCAGTAAACCATTCTTGCCATGACACTCTCCTTGTTTTCGCCTTCCGGCGTTCTATCCGTTCTTTATTATTTTTGCAGCAGTTCAGCATCCCGTTTGCCAACGGCTTCCACCGCGCGCATCACACTGGCGCGCAGGCCATTTTCTTCCAGCGCCATCACTCCGGCAATGGTCGTTCCTCCGGGAGAGGTCACCCTGTCCATCAGGACCGCCGGATGTTCACCGCACTCCAGCACAAACTGCGCACTGCCCATGACAGCCTGGGCTGCCGCTGTCAGGGCATCCTGCATGGACAAACCGCCTTTCAGCCCCCCGCGCGCCAGGGCTTCGATAAACATGAAAACAAAAGCCGGGGAAGCGCAGGCTACCGCCGAAAAAACACCAAACTGGGATTCATCGATCGCCATGGTCTTGCCTAGCGTATCAAACAGTGAAAACACATAGCGCGTCTGCTCTTCCGAGACAATCCGGTTGCAGCAGATGCCGGTCATGCTTTGTCCGATCTCGGCATTGATACTGGGGATGACACGCACCACGGGCAGTGTGCCGACACCGCCCAAAAGCAGGCTGATCTTTTCCATGGATGTCCCGGCAGCCACCGAAACAACCAGCGGATTTTTCCTGGCAACCGCCCTTGCCAGCGGCGGCAGAAGTGTCTCGAACATATCAGGCTTGATCGACAGAATCAGGACATCACTCATTTCGACCAGTTCTTCATTGTCGGCACAGGCATTGATGCGTGTTGCCTTCCCGAAGCGCTTCAGTTTTTCCTGGTCCCTGCCCGTCGCATAGATATTTTCCGGCCTGGCAAAACCGGAGGCAAGCATGCCCCTGATAATGGCGGAGGCCATGTTACCGGCACCCATAAAACCTATCTTCATTCCGTTCTCCTGTGAAACTGATCATCCGCCAGCCGGAATCACACCGGCAGCAGGAACAACAGGCATCAGTATACCCCCCTTCAACCCGACAACCGAAGCCCCGGACACCGGATCATGAGGCAAGCCGTTTTTCCAGAACAGCCTGCAGCACCCGCGCATGATTGATCTCCGGATTTTTCGCGCCATAAATCAGCGAAACCGTCTTTTGCCCCTTCAGCTTTTCACACAACCCATCCAGGGCGGAAACTTCCGTGTCCAGTTCCGCCTGATAACGCCGTGTGAATTCCGGAAATTTTTCCGGATCATGATTAAACCACTTCCGCAATTCAGTGCTGGGAGCGATATTTTTGTCCCAGAAATCGATATGTGCCTTTTCCTTTGATATCCCTCGCGGCCACAGCCGGTCTACCAGCACACGGAAACCATCCTCTGCCGATACCGGCTCATACGCCCGCTTGATCCTGATCTGCATCGCTGCCCTCCTGCCTGCCTTGTGTTTTTCCCATACAGACTAAACGATTTTTGCCTTTTCATCCTGTTTTGCATCATCACCTCGCCACATCCCCGTCTGGCAATAGGCGGGATCACCCCGCTTGACAAATTTCAACATTTGTTGAAATATAATAATATGGAAACGAAACAGGCATCCGTATTATTTGAGGCGCTCTCATCCGACATCCGCCTGGACGTATTCCGCCTGCTCGTCAAGAATGCGCCGGGCGGACTGGTTGCCGGAGAAATCGCCCGCCAGTTGGACATCCCGTCAACCAACCTGTCTTTTCACCTGAAAGCCATTATGCACGCCGGGCTGATCAGCATGGAAAAAGAAGGCCGGTATCTGCGCTACCGGGCCAACATTCCCCTCATGCTCGACATGATCGGTTACCTGACGGAGGAATGCTGCGCCGGCAGCCCTGAAACATGCCAGATGCTGCGAAACGAAAGCACGGTCTCGCCCCTGATTTTTGCCGGCAGAAAAGGAAAAAACGAGTCATAACCCGAACAGGATGCTTTTTTTACCCGACACTTCAATAATTCATCAAATATGAAACCGACATCTCAAAAAACAGATAGGGACAATGACCCGGCACCTTTTAACGGAGCCGGCTGTCACTGCACATCAGAGATGACAGATACGCACAACCGGCCCGTACCACACCGTCACGACACCAGACGCTGGCAAACGCGCTATTTCCTTTGCATAGCGGTTATTGCCATGCTGTGGGCCCTGGCCTATGTCTTCATCCACCCGGCGGCAAGCTGGCTGGTCTATGACCTGCTCGGCTTTGCTGCCGAATCCCGCCTGGGCGAAAGCATCCATTTCTTTTTGTACGACACCGTCAAGATTTTTCTCTTGCTGACCATGATGGTTTACCTCATGGCCTGGCTGCGCGCCACACTGAAAATTGAAAAAGTCCGGGATTTCCTTTCCGGAAAGGGACGGGGAATCGGTTATCTCATGGGATCGGGATTTGGCGCCGTCACGCCCTTTTGTTCCTGTTCAAGCATCCCCCTTTTTCTGGGGTTTTCTGCCGCCCGCATTCCGGTCGGTGTAACGATGGCCTTTCTGATCACTTCCCCCGTTATCAATGAAGTCGCCATCATCCTGCTGTGGGAACTGCTCGGATGGAAATTCACGCTCGTCTATATCACGATCGGCATGCTCGCCGGCATACTCGGCGGCATTCTCATGGACAACCTGCATGCTGAACGCTGGCTGCAGCCTTTCCTGAGGCAGGCGCTTGAAAGCAAACCGGGCAAAACAGCCATTCCCATCCAGGTGGCAACACCTGCTGCCGTGAAAACGGGACTTGCCGAGCGTCATATTTTTGCATGGAGCGAAACCAGCGACATCGTCAGGCGGGTCTGGATATGGATCATCGCTGGTGTGGCCGCAGGCGCGCTTTTGCATGGCTATGTGCCTGAAACCTGGTTTGTCGAGCATCTCGGACAGGGGCAATGGTGGTCGGTTCCGCTTTCTGTCATGGCCGGCATCCCGCTTTATGCCAACGTCACCGGCATCATTCCCGTCATGCAGAGCCTGCTCACGAAAGGACTGCCAGTCGGCACAACACTGGCTTTCTGCATGAGCACGGTTGCCGCCAGCCTGCCTGAAGTCCTCATGCTCAGGCAGGTCATGAAAATCAGGCTGCTGGCATTTTTCCTGCTGTACCTGCTGATCATCTTTACCCTTACAGGGTGGTTTTTCAACTTTTTTGGCAGTTGGATACTGTAATACCTGTTTGAATGAAAGGAGAAACAACATGAAAATCGAAGTATTCGGTCCGGGCTGCACACGCTGCGAGGCACTCGAGCAACTCGTGGCAGGAGTCGCTGCTTCGGAAGGCGGCAACATTACCGTTGAAAAGGTCCGTGACATGGCGCAAATGATGGAAAGAGGCATCATGTCGGTACCGGCCATTGCCATTGACGGCAAACTCTGCTCGACCGGACGCATTCCCTCAAAAGAAGAAATTGCCGGATGGATTCGCACAGCCCGTGAAGCCGGGTAACCGGCTTTCCTGTGCAAGTGGTATTTTTTTGATCATCCGCAAAAAAACGGCAAGAACCATTGCCCATGCTCTTTCTCTGAACGTTACCGGGAACTACAGGTAATCTCCCCAGGAGAAGAGAATATGGACATACAGGTATTCGGGCCGGGTACGGCCAGGTCAGCGGCACTGACAAAACAATGCCAGCTTGTCGCCGCCGAAAAGGGCGGCGGCATATCCGTCAGCAAAATCGCCAATCGCGACAGGATCAGCGAACTTGGTATCAGGGAACTGCCTGTTGTCGCCATTGATGGCATCGTCAAATCCAGTGGCAGGATTCCCTCACGTGGTGAAATCAGCAACTGGATTGATGAAGCGGCAGCGCGACGCCACCCGACGCGCCACTGAATGGTAGCGCCCGGCTACAGCTTTTTGATGAGAACCTGTGATTTGCGCTGCCAGTTGTAGATATGTTGCCGGTCCTTGGGCAACTCGTTCACACTGGCATAGACAAAGCCGCGCCGCAAAAACCAGTGGGCTGTCTGCGTTGTCAGGATAAAAAGGCGGGTCAGCCCCATGGATCGGGCGCGATGCTCGATGTGGTGCAGGATGCGCTCACCCTCGCCCTCTTCCTGGACTTCGGGGTCCACGATCAGACAGGCCATTTCCGCCATTTTTTCCGCCGGGAAGGGGTACAGCGCGGCACAGCCGAAAATCACGCCGTCATGCTCCATCACGGAAAAATTGCCGATTTCGCGCTCGAGCAGTTCACGGCCCCGCTTGACCAGAGTCCCGTCAGCTTCGTAGGGCTCAATCAGTTTCAGGATACTGCCGACATCCTGGATGGTGGCTTCACGCAGGATATCAATATTTTCATACGTGATCATGGTTCCCACCCCGTCGTGGGTAAAAAGCTCCAGCAGTGCCGAACCATCCATGGCGAAGGGAACAATATGCGCCCGGGGCACGCCGCCAATGCACGCCTTGGATGCAAAGCGCAGATACCCCGCCGCTTCCTCGGAAAGATGGCCGGAATTGAGCAGGATTTCCGCCTGGGGGGGCGTGATTTCACGAACCTCATCACCGGCCGGTGTCGTCATCAATGGCGTCTCGGTAACGAAAATCAGCTTGTGCGCATGTAATGCCAGCGCCGCCGACATGGCCACATCTTCCATCCGCAGGCTGAAGATTTCCCCGGTTGGAGAAAAACCCAGCGGGGGCAGAAGAACCAGGTCGCCCGCATCCAGAATACGCTGGATGCTGTCAAACGCCACCTTGCGGGTCTTGCCTGTCAATTGCATGTCGATGCCATCGAGGATACCCAGCGGCGTCGCCGTAATGAAGTTGCCGGAAATAATCTGGATTTCCGCGTGAGCCATCGGCGTATTGGGCAACCCCTGGCTGAATGCCGCCTCGATATCCAGGCGCAACTCGCCTGTCGCCTCCTTGGCGCATTCGAGCGCAGCGGCATCCGTGATCCGGGTGCCGTTGTGAAAGGCGCTTTCCACTTTTCTCAAGGCCAGTTGCTCCTCGACCTGGGGACGGGAACCGTGAACAATCACGACCTTGATACCCAGCGCATGCAGAAGCGAAATATCGTGCACCAGCGTCGACAGCGCCCCGGCACGCACCAGTTCCCCCGGGAAAGCCACGACAAAAGTCTGCCCCCTGAAGGAGTGGATATACGGCGCGACAGAACGCAGCCAGTTAACAAACTGCATGGAATTTTCCATGTTGTGCCCTACCCTGAAAAATATGGCGAAACAGAAATGATCCGTCTCATGCCGCCCTGCTTTTTCAACAGGGGAAAACCGCCTCTTCAAACAGCAATCGAATCAAAGTCTTATATCAGACAATAAAAATCCACTTTGCAGCAGGTGAATAATGAAGGCGGACCCGCATCTTCGGATTATAATTCGCATCGACATGACAGCAACGCAAATCCGCAAAAAAAATCGCCGTTCTCCCGCAGAGAAGCCAGAAGATGCGCCCGTTTCCGTATTCCGGAATCCGGTTCCCCCCATCACGTACCCGGAGGAACTGCCTGTCTCGGCAAAAAGAGACGACATCGCTGCCGCACTCCAGGCCAGCCAGGTTATTATCGTTTGCGGTGAAACCGGCTCGGGCAAAACGACGCAATTACCCAAAATCTGCCTGGAACTGGGACGCGGTACAAACGGGCTGATCGGCCATACCCAGCCGCGACGGATTGCCGCAAGCGCCACTGCACGTCGCATTGCCAGCGAACTGGGAACACCGCTGGGAGAAAATGTCGGCTATAAAATCCGTTTTACCGACAGACTCAGTCACGGCGCCTCCGTCAAGCTGATGACCGACGGCATCCTGCTTGCTGAAACACAGGGCGATCGCCTGCTGAAACAATACGATACGCTGATCATTGACGAGGCACATGAACGCAGCCTGAATATCGATTTCCTGCTTGGCTACCTCAAACAGCTTTTGCCGAAGCGCCCGGACTTAAAACTCATCATTACCTCCGCCACCATCGATGCGGAGCGTTTCGCGCGGCACTTTGGCACGGAGCAGCAACCGGCCCCCATCATCGAAGTATCCGGACGCCTCTATCCGGTAGAAGTCCGTTACCGCCCGGTTTATGATCCGGCTTTCACGCCGTCCGGCGAGTCCGCCGGCAACGGGCAGAAAACACCAACCCGGGCTGAAGCCGTGCGAGAACAGCGCAATCTGATAGAGGCTATTGCCGAAGCTGTGGATGAAGTCGCCCGCATCGGCTCAGGAGATATCCTCATCTTCCTGCCGGGTGAACGGGAAATACGGGATACCGCCGATGTGCTTCGCCGCCGGCATCCTCCTCATGTGGAAATCCTGCCGCTCTTTGCCCGCCTTTCCGCGCAGGAACAGGAAAAAATATTCCGCCCGACCAATGCCCGCCGCATCGTCTTAGCCACCAACGTGGCAGAAACCTCTTTGACCGTTCCCGGCATCCGTTTCGTCATTGATCCGGGGCTGGCGCGTGTCAAGCGCTACAGCTACCGCAACAAGGTTGAACAGCTCCACATCGAACCTATCTCGCAGGCAGCGGCAAACCAGCGCGCGGGGCGCTGCGGCCGTGTCGCATCCGGTATCTGCATCCGCCTGTACGAGGAATCCGATTTTGAACTGCGCCCGGAATACACCACACCGGAAATCCTGCGTTCGTCACTGGCTTCTGTCATTTTGCGGATGAAGGCGCTACGGCTCGGCGATGTCGAAACCTTTCCCTTTCTTGAGCCCCCTTTAAAACGCGCCATTGCGGATGGTTACCAGCTCCTGCAGGAACTGGGCGCGCTTGATGAGCTGAACCAGATGACGTCTGTCGGGCAACAGCTTTCCCGCCTGCCGCTTGATCCGCGAATTGGCCGCATGATCCTCGCGGGACGGGATCACCAGAGTCTCACCGAAGTCCTGATCGTGGCATCCGCGCTTTCCATCCAGGACCCGCGCGAAAGACCACTGGACGCCCAGGAGGCTGCCGACAATGCTCACCAGAAATTCGTCGAACCGCGTTCCGAATTCCAGAGCTATCTCAAAATATGGAACTGGTTCAACGATGCTGTCAAAAACAAGAAATCCAACAAGCAGCTTCATGAAACCTGCCGCGCCAGTTTCCTGTCACAACTGCGCCTGCGGGAATGGCGGGATGTGCACTCGCAACTGCTCGCCCTGGTCCATGAACAGGGATGGCGGCTGAATGAAACACCGGCAACCTATGAACAGCTCCACCTGGCGCTTTTAACGGGGCTTTTAGGCAATATCGGCTGCAAGGCCGATGATGGCGCCCATTACCTGGGCGCGCGCGGCATCCGCTTCTTTCTCTGGCCCGGCTCGACACTGGGCAAAAAAGCCGGCCGCTGGGTCATGGCCGCAGAGCTCGTTGACACAACCCGCCTGTATGCCCGCTGCCTCGCCCAGATCCAGCCGGAATGGCTGGAGCGGGTAGGACGCCACCTCCTGAAAAAATCCTGGGGCGAACCGCGCTGGGAAAAACGTCCCGCACAGGTTTCCGCCTATGAACGCGCCACGCTGTACGGGCTGGTTGTCTACAGCCAGCGCCGCATCCATTACGGTCCGGTCAACCCCGGCCAGTCACGCGAAATTTTCATCCGTGATGCGCTGGTGGGTGGCGATTTCGAGACCCGCGCACCTTTTTTTGCACACAACCAGAAACTCATCCGCGAAATTGAAAACCTGGAGCACAAATCACGGCGTGCCGATGTCCTGGTGGACGATGACCTGATTGCCGCCTTCTATGACAAGCACCTGCCAAAACATATCTATAACGGTGCCGCCTTTGAAAAATGGCACAAGGATACCGTTACAAAAAATCCCAAACTGTTGTATCTCGACAAGGATGACCTCATGCGCCATGAGGCCGCCGGTATCACGACGGATTTTTTCCCGAAACACCTGCAGTTTGCCGGTACCGACATGGCGCTGTCGTATCATTTTGAGCCGGGCAATGTCCGTGACGGCATCACCCTTTCCGTACCGCTTTATGTCCTGAACCAGTTGCCATCCGAACGCGGCGAGTGGCTGGTACCGGGCATGCTCAAGGAAAAGGTGCACCAGCTTGTCAAATCCCTGCCGCAGCGTTTGCGGCGGCGCTGCGTTCCTTTACCGGATTACGCAGCCGGTTTTTGTGAGCGCATCCACCAAAGCGACCGCTTTGGGAAAGGTGCCCTGCTTGATGCCCTCATCGCCGACATCCGCGAACAAACCGGCATGACACCGAAAATGGAGGATTTCCGGCTGGAGACACTGCCGCCGCATCTCTTCATGAACTTCCGTGTCGTGGACGAAAACGGGCGCATGCTGGAAATGGCACGCAGTCTTCCTGCCCTGCAGGCCCAGTTTGGCAGCAAGGCAAGGGAAAGCTTCCAGCAACTGGCCGAAGACAACCCGATCAGGGCGCTTGAACCCGGTCAATCCGCCGGATCCTCCTCCCTGAAAAAAAACGCGAAAGGACAGCCTTCCACGGAAGAAACCCTTCCCGTTCATCACGAAAAACTCACCTCCTGGAGTTTTGGCGAGCTCCCGGAACTGCTTGAAATCTCGCGTGGCAAACAATCACTAATTGGCTACCCGGCCCTAGTGGACAAGGAAACCCACTGCGAGATTGAAGTCTTTGACGAACCGGCAGTAGCAGAAAAAACGCATCGCGAAGGCCTTTCCCGCCTCTTTTCCCTGCAGTTGAAAGACCAGATGAAATTCCTGGCTAAAAATATCCCGGAACTGCAGAAAATGGGAATGCAGTATCTCTCACTCGGCACGCAGGAAGAACTGCGTGACCGTATCATGCAGGCGGCGCTTGACGCGGCTTTCATGCAGGCGCCACTCCCCAGAAATGAAGCCGAATTTACGGCGCGCATCGTGGAAGGCAAGGCAAGAATCGGACTTTTGGTCAATGAAATCGCCCGCCTGGCTTCACAAATCCTGACCGAACACACCCAGTTACAAAGAAAACTGCAGGGCATCAAGGCGCACGAAAGCGCCAGCGCCGACATGCGGGAACAACTGGGCGTCCTGCTTGCCAAAAACTTTCTGACCGAAAACACTCCTGCACGGCTGGCACATTTTCCCCGTTACCTCAAAGCCTGCAGCATCCGTATCGACAAGCTGCGAACAGACCCGGCACGCGATACCCGCCTCATGGCGGACTGGCAGACCGTTGCCACTCCCTGGCTGCGCACGCTAAGAGAGCGCCAGAAATCAGGCCGGATAATCGACCCGAAAATGCAGGATTTCAGATGGATGCTGGAAGAGCTGCGCGTTTCCCTTTTTGCGCAGGAACTGCGCACGCCCATGCCGGTCTCGGTCAAACGGCTTCAGAAAGTCTGGGAATCGATGTCGCGGTAAACAGCTTCAGAGTTCATACTCTGAACTCTCCCCGGACAGAACCTGCTCAATCATTTTGCGATTGAGAAGCGGGGACAGCATTTCCATGAAGGAATAGATATAACTGCGCAGGTAAACGTTTTTCCGCATCAAAAGCCGTGAGCGGCCCGTGCCGAAAAGATGCCCGGCAGGAATGGCAAACAGGTTCTTGTCATGCTCGCTGTCATAAGCCAGCCCGACAATAATTCCGACTCCCATGCCCAACTCGACATAGGCCTTGATAATATCTGCCGTCAGGGCAGCGATGGGGATTTCCGGCTTGAGGCCGCGCTGCAAAAAGGCGCGCTCAATCCGTTTGCGTCCTGGGAACATCTGTTCATACGTGATCAGGGGATACGCCGCCACATCCTCAAGCGTAATCGGCCTGGGCTGCGCCAGCGGATGACCATGCGGCACAATCAGGTTGTACTCCCACTGGCTGAAAGGAATGCCGATGATATTGTCCACATCTCCTTCATCCTCCATCATCAGGGCAATATCCGCCGTCCCGTGCTGAACGTATTCAATCAGCTGCTGGGCTGTCCCCTGCAGCATGGAAAGCCGCACCTTGGGGTATTTCGGGATAAACCGGGAGATGGTCTTGGGCAGAAAATAGCGGGCTTCGGCATAGGAGGTTGCCACTGTCAGACTGCCGGTATCCTGCGCCGTGAATTCCTTGGCGATCTGTCTCAAGCTGTCGATTTCCTGCATGATGACTTCAACCGACTTGAGGATCATCTGGCCCGGCTCGGTCAGACCGCGAATCCGCTTGCCGTGCCGGCGGAAAATTTCAACGCCAAGCTCGTCCTCCAGCTCGATAATAGCCTTGGATACGCCAGGCTGGGACGTGTATAGCGCCTTGGCCGCTTCGGTCAGGTTGAAATTCTGCCGGACAGCCTCGCGCACAAAGCGCAACTGATGCAGATTCATAAGTTTTCTCCGTTACTGGCAATGCAGCGGAAAATGTCAGGGGCTCTTATACGCAAAAGATATATTAGTTTCAAAAAAATTAACATTTTAATTATATACGAACCACGCCCGAAACAGGATGGTCATTTTGACAATCCGGACAGAATACGGAAAAAACGAAGGCTAATGCCGCTCAACCCACCACAGGGCGCCACAGGCAAAAAGCAGAAATACAATACTGGGCAGAATCGCCGTGAGAAGGGGGGGCCAGGTATTCAAAAGGCCGATATGGGAAAAAAGGCTGTTTAACAGCATGAACAGCACGCCGATCATGATGCCGGTAAAGATTTTCACGCTGATGCCGCCGGAACGGAAATGCAGATAGGCAAAAGGCAGGGCCAGCGCCATCATCACGAAAATGGAAAAGGGGTAAACAATCTTTTTCCAGAAGGCGATTTTGTACGCGGCCGTATCCTGGCTGTTGGCTTCCATATGCCGGTTATACACCGCCAGGTCGTAAGCCGACATCTTGGTTGCATCTACCGCAAGCACGGACAGGATGGTCGGTGTCAGATCGGAATGCAGGTTGAGTGAAGCGAATTTCTGCGTCCTGAATTCAGGCGCCGATGCCGGAAAGCGCGTTTCTCCCGGTTTGCCGGGTATGGTCAGTGTTTCCACTGTCACATCGCTTAACTCCCATTCCTGGTCCCCCAGGTAACGTCCCTGGCTCGCCGTCACAATCCGTCTTAACTGCTGTTCCAGATCAAATTCGTAAAAGGCGACCTGGCGAATGGTTCTGTCGGTTCTCAATCCGGCAATATTGATGTAGCGTGAGCCGATAACCTCTCCATCCTTGCTGTTTGCATAAATGGAATCCCTGCTCCAGATACCGGTACGGGACAGGCCACGCATGCTCCTGTCCCTTAAAAGCTTGTCATCCCTGAATTCAGATGCCATCGTCGCTGTGTAAGGCGTGACAAATTCGCCAATCACCGAGGTAAAGATCATGAAAACCAGTCCGATTCTGATCAGAATCCACGCTGCCTGCATGGTCGACAGCGAAGAGGCGCGCATGATCGTGAATTCGGAATTGGATGCAAAGCGGGCCAGGACATAGATCGTCCCGATCAGCACGGCAACCGGCATCAGCTCGTAAATATACCCGGGGATGTTCAACAGGATATAGGCAAAGGCATGCTTCAGCTTGTACACGCCACGGCCGACCGAATTGATCTCCGCTACCAGGTCAAAAAAAGCGAAAAGGGCCAGAAAAGCCATGAGAACGAAGAACACCGCTTTCATGATCTGGCTGGTAAAGTAACGTTGCAGGATACTCATGCCCTACCCCTTTTCCCGCTGCCGTTTTTTAAACGCCGCCAGGACAGCCCGCGGATGACGGGGGTGGTTCATGCCCAGACGCCAGGCATAAAGCCCCAGCACAATCAGCGCAATAACCAGGTGCAGCGGCCACCAGCCCAAAAGCAGGCTGATCCGGCCGCGCGTGACAGAGGACTGCATGACACTGGTCAGATTGTTATAGGCCACATACAGCAGAAGCGCCACGATCAGGTTGAAGGAACGGCCGGCCCTCGGATTGACAAACCCCAGGGGTACGGCCAGAAACATCAGCAAAAACGCCATGATCGGCTGCGCAACCCGCCAGAGCATCTCGCCCTTTGCCCGCGGCGTTACGGCAAACTGTTCAACAAGCTCTCCCGTCGGCAAGGCACGTATCGAGTTGGTGATATATTCAGCCTCTCTCGAATTGTCCAAAAGCGTGGTATACCGTTCAAATTCAAGAAGCCGGAATTCCGGCGGCTGAAGCGATTTTTCATAACGCTGCCCGTCATCCAGTACAAGAAAGCGTTCACCCTTTTCATTTGTCTGGACGGTCCCCTCCTTGGATACGACAATACTGATATTGCCGTTTTTGACGCTATGGATAAAGATATTTTCCACATAGCTCATATCCTCGGACATTTTCTCGACATAAAAAACGCGATCCAGGTTCGCTGAATCCTGGAACTTGCCCGGAGAAACACGGGCCAGATCCTCCCGCTGCTCAAAGCGGGCGCGATAAATCGCATTCTGGTAGTAAGACCACGGCGTGATAAAAAAACTGAAAAGAATGACCAGGAGCACGGTTGGCAGCGCAAACTCCAGAATCGGTCTTAACCATCGTGTCAGGCTGAGTCCCGAAGCAAACCAGACCACCATTTCTGAATCCTGGTAGCTGCGCGTGATCACCAGCAAAACGGAGATAAACCCGGTCAGAACCAGAATGATCGGTGAGTAGGAAAGCGCGGAAAAACCGATCAACGCAATCACGTCCTCCGATGCAACACTTCCCTTTGCCGCCTGTCCAAGTATCCGGATCAGCATCATGGTGACGGTAATCGTAAACAGCGTCAGGAATACCGCACCCGCGACACTCATCAGTTCTCGTCTGAGGGCACGCTGAAAAATCATGAGACGTTATAATGGCAAAAGACAGGAGGAAAACAAATGGACTTTAGCATAAAAACCGCAGACAAAAAAAACACGCTCCCGACCATACGAACCGACTGCATTGCTGTCGGCATATACGAAAACAGCTCCCTCTCATCCGCAGCCAAAGCGCTTGACACAGGCAAGGCCATCACTGCCGCGCTCAAGTCCGGCGACATATCCGGCAAGGCCGGCAGTTCATTACTGTTGCATAATATCAAAGGCGTCAATGCTCCCCGTGTTCTGCTTGTTGGTTTGGGCAAGAATGAGATTATCGCCGAAAAAGACTTCGCTGTGGTATCCAGAACACTCGCCCAGGCATTTTCCTCCCTCGGCGCCAAAAATGCGCTGATTGCACTTCCCCTCGAAAACATCAAGGATCGTCCTGTTGAATGGGCGATCTCCTCCATCCTCTTTGCGGCAGGCGAAAAGGCCTACCGCAGCGATGTGATGAAAAGCAAAAAAGAGGACGCTGTCACTGGTGTCAGAAAAGTGGCCTTTTACCTGCCGGGAACGAAAGCCACTGCGGCAAGAAGCGCCATTGCCCGTGCACAGGCCATTACCAAAGGTGTCAACCTGGCCAAGGATCTGGGCAACCTGCCCGCTAATGTCTGTACCCCGACCTATCTGGGAGAGCAGGCAAAAAAACTCGCGGCAACCTATAAATTCAATGTACAGATCCTGGACAGAAAACAGCTCCAGTCCCTGAAAATGAACAGTTTTCTTTCGGTTGCGCGCGGCAGTGACGAACCACCCAAATTCATTGTCCTGCGCCACAACGGCGGCAAGGCAAAAGAGGCTCCCGTGGTACTGGTCGGCAAGGGACTCACGTTTGATTCCGGCGGCATTTCGCTCAAGCCCGGCGCGGGCATGGATGAAATGAAATATGACATGTGCGGCGCAGCATCCGTACTGGGCACCTTTGCCGCCATCGGCGAAATGAAGCTCAGGCAAAACGTCATCGGTGTTATTCCTTCATGCGAAAACATGCCTTCCGGCCATGCCAACAAGCCTGGCGACATCGTCACTTCCATGTCCGGGCAAACGATTGAAATTCTCAATACCGATGCTGAAGGACGTCTTATCCTCTGTGATGCCCTCACCTATGTGGAAAGATTCAAACCTGACGCTGTCATCGATATCGCCACCCTTACCGGTGCCTGCGTTGTCGCGCTTGGCCATCATAATTCCGGCCTCTTCACCCGCGATGATGAAGTGCACAACCAGCTCGCGGCAGACCTGCTTGCCGCAGGAAAAGCCAGTGGTGACACGGCATGGCGCATGCCGATAGAAGATGTCTATCAGGAGCAGCTCAAATCCAATTTTGCCGACATGGCCAATATCGGCGGCCAACCGGCAGGCAGTGTCACCGCCGCCTGCTTCCTGGAACGCTTTACGCGCAAATACACGTGGGCCCACTTTGATATCGCCGGCACGGCATGGAAAAGCGGCGCGGCAAAAGGGGCGACGGGCCGGCCGGTACCCCTGCTTTGCACCTGGCTTTTCGACCGGGAAAAATAAAGACGCCTTCCGACAAAAAAGCACAGCGCCCGCATGGATGCTGTGCTTTTTTCATGCGGCATCCGCTTACTTTTTCACTTCGGCGGCTTTTTCCCTAGCGTATTCAGCTGATTTTTCCGCATCCCTGGCGGACTGACGGGCTTCATCAGCATACTCCCTCGCTTCACGCGCTTCTTTTCTGGCATCATTCAGGTCCTGGTGAGCGCCCGCCACGGCACCTTTCTTTTCCATCATGCCTTCCCGCTGTTGCTGCCGTGCTGCCCTTCTTGCCGGATCCCTCCGGATTTCCTGATGCGCACCAGCGACGGCATCTTTTTTCTCCATCACACCATCTCTTTGTTTCTGACGGGCTTTTCGCGCAGCTGGATCTCTTTTGGCCTGCTTATGGGCAGAAGCGACTTTTTCTTTTTTGGTGCGGATGGTATCAGCCTGCTTCATCACGGCATCCGCCTTGGCGGGATCCGTGCTGACCTCGACACCATCGATCGGTTCCCTGAAAGGTTGCTCCTGAGCCATGGCAAAGGAACCGGCAAAAAGTGCCGCAATAAGGACGGGTAGAATTTTTTTCATTGCATGCTCCGGTTATGGTTTAAAAATGCTGTACAGCGCTACCATGCCAGAATAAAAAAATTACCCGCCCCTTCCTTGATATGGGACAAACAATGCGCAACCAGTCTGCAGATTGCCGGACATACTCCTCTCTTTCAGGAGTTATGTCACAAAAATACTACAGTCCCCTGAACTGCGCGCAGCTTTTGAATACCTGAACCGAGGGTTTGACATTCTTTTGGCGGCACCACTTGACCGTCAGCTTCAGGAGTTCCTTGATATCGCGGCCGGATATGCCATCAAAATGCTTGACGAGATCACCGATCAGCTTGTCACTCAACTTGATTTCAAACTGGTCAGCCAGCACCTTCCATATCCGCCTGGCGTCTTCCGGTGTCGGCGACTCAAAAACAATGGTGGCAATGCAGCGTGAAGCAATGGCGTCATCAACGTCATCGACCCGGTTCGTCGTTAAAAAGAGGAGCCCGTGGAAATATTCCAGCGTCCTGAGAAAGGAGGCGACAACGGCATTGTGGTCCATGTCATTGGCCCGCTGACGGATGTATACGTCAGCTTCGTCAATCAGCATGACAGCGCCCCAGCGCTGCGCCCGCTTGAGGATCTTGTCGAGATTGGCCTCAACATCCACGGAAAAGACTCCCAACTGGCCGGAATGCACACGATACAGCGGACGTCCGACTACTTCCGAATACACTTCCGCCGTCAGCGTTTTGCCCAGGCCGGGTGCGCCTTTACAGAGAATCGTCGTCCCGCCCGATTTGCCAGCCACAATATCTTCCATCAGGATATCCATATCCTGTGTCAGGATATCCACCAGGTCACGATGTTCCGCCGGCAGGATCAGTTTTTCGCGAAGCGCCGGATTGTATTCGTAAGGTGTCAGGTTATTGACGTGAATCCACATATTGGTATGGGTTTCCAGATTGAAACAGAGAATCTTGGGGTGAATGGGAATATCCGACAGTTTCTTCCCGATATCTCCCCAAAAGGGCGAATCAATCTGCACAAAAAATTTCCGGTGCACCACTCCTTCATCATTAATCACTTTGACAGGCAGTTCAAAGGGGATAAATTCGGCATAGCGGCGGCCGTTGTCAAAATCCACTTCCAGCCCGCTTCCTGTCGCTATGAACTGGGCATTCATCTGCGTGATGTACTTGGAAAATTTCTCGATAGATTCCAGATATGCCTTTTTCAGGGAAGGCGTTTCTTTCACGAAGCCCTTGCTCGCCAGGATATCCGCCACCTTGCGGAAACGCAGATCATCACCGAAAAAGTAAAGCATCCGGGTTGTCGCCCTGTCGCCATCCTCCCGGTTCATGATCGGGCTGTTGGAAATAATCTGCACAGCCACGTTCGGCGGTGCATTCCGGCCGTCCTGGTAATAAATATTGTTCACCAGCCAGGGCATCTGCTCATCCTTGCCGCCAACGGTATAGACCCACCCGTCGATCATGTCACTCAGCAGGTACTGGGCCAGCGCCTGCGCCAGCATTTTCAGGTTGGTGATTTCGGAATTGGCAGGGTCCCTTTCGGCCTGCCTCAGGCCGGCAACCGTTCCCGCCGTACTCTGGAATCCGCCGTCCATCAGCCTCTTGTACAGCCACTCTTTCTGGCCTTCATCAAGCTGGTTGAAATAAATCGTGATTTCGTCGTTATCACGCGTCAGTAAATAGGCTGGTATGTTTTTGGCCCAGTCTGAATTAAGGAAACTGTTTTTTGCCTCTTTCGCAATCGCTGTCGAGATTGTGATGGCAATCCCCTGGGACATGCCCTGGCCGTCGTAATTTTCCTGGCTCATAATATAGCTCCGGTTTGATTCATCTTGATTAACTGCACACGAAATCGATTCAAGTGTGCAGGTGCTCTGTTCCCATTCTTATTCAGTCAGGCAGCCGAAAACGGCAGAGACCACATTATGCATGCATTTTCCATGAGAATGCGCCCTGTTTTTCATCATATATCGGGGAAAATCTGAATTTTTTGTCACAAGCAACCCGTAAAATCCAGCACGATATGAAATCCGGACAGGTCGAAACATGACAAGACAATAACAAAAACAGGTCGAAATCGAGGGAGAGCAGGTGGGAAGGCTCTTATCACAAAAGAATAATTGTGATGGATGGTCTCTCATACAAAATCAGTAAACTACCTGTTTTACATGATTACCCGTATTTATATCACATATCTTTGATGCTGTCTCCCTGATTTCCTCTCCATCTCAGAAACTGACGGTCAAAAATATCCCGGACAACGGCTGTTTTTTCAGAAAAAAGCATCTGAAACTGCAGGAAATCAACAACCCGGATGATTTTGCTCCGGATCAATTCCGTGCCGCCATATCACCGCATAATGATGCTTCGCCTGGCATAAAAACCGGCAAAACGGATACCCCCCCGGAATAATCCAAAACGGTGAACGCCAATCATGCACCTGCTTGACCTCTCCCAGTTTTATGTGCCGGAATGCCGAAAAATCAGGGCCTATCTCGCGGCAAAATCAAAATGGCTGTCAGGATTTGCGCATGTCCGCCACACGATTCTGGCGCCTTCCTCCGGACAGGATCATGATACGAAAAAAACGCTCAGGGTGCCTGGCCTGCGCATCCCCTTCTTCCCGGGGTTCCGTCTTCCCCGATCCCCCGGATCTGTTGAATGCCTCATCAAAAGCCTGCATCCCGACTGTATTGAAGTCAGCGATCCTTTCCAGTTTGCCCGGATAACCGTCAACCTCAAGCAGGAAAACAATATTTCGATTGGCGCCGTATGCCATTTCTCTCCGGCACGCATCCTGCCATGGGGATGCCGGGATGAAGCCAGGGCAATCCATAAGCTGGCCGGGCTGTACAGCCATTTCGACGTGGTTTTTATATCCAGCGCGGTCCTCACTGAAAAATTCCGGGAATCCGGTCTGAAAAACACAAGGCACCTTCCGCCCGGCGTCGACGCCGCGGTTTTTCATCCTGATGCGGCGATCCCGGATATGCGTGGCAGACTGGGACTAAAAGAAGAAACCCGCCTTTTGGCTTATGTCGAATACACCCCCGCACGCAAAAACCTGGACATCCTCTTTGAGGCCATACGAAAACTGGACAGCAATTATCATCTCCTGGTCATTGGCAGCCACACAAAAGGCATCAATACAGAAAAAATCTCCTGTTTTTATTTCCACCAGCACACGCACTCACCCGATATACTGGCAACCCTGATTTCGAGCTGCGACCTGCTTGTTCACCCCGAACTTCACCAGCATTACCCCCTCTCCATGCTCGAAGCCATGTCATGCGGCCTGCCTGTTGTCGGGTTCAATTCCGGCAGTTTTTCCGAGCTGATCGACGAAAAATGCGGTATCTGCATAAATACCGTCTGCCCTCAAAAACTGGCTGACGGCATATCCTGCGCCTACGAAAAAGGGATCATGGAAATGGGACGCGCTGCCCGTCAAAAAGCGGAAAAAAACCATGACTGGAATGATCTCCTGGCAGAGTGGCGCGCCCACTATGTCAGCATCCTGGCCAGCAAGGGCAATTACCCGAAACATGGCCGTCAGCGCGCCACCTTCCCTGCAGAACAGCGGCTGCATTAAATACCCGCCAGGACTTCCGGGAAAACACATGATCTGCCTCAAACAAACGGTACCCGGCAAAGAAAATTACGCGGTTTTCCCTGTATTTTCATTGATATTATTGATGACAGACGTTATTGTTAAAAGATATCTGTGCTTGACGGGAAATCTATTTTCAGTAAAACACCGACTGATAATCGGTCATAAAAAGGGGGTTGATTATGAGAAATTTCAGATATGTCTATTTTGCTTTTTTTGCCCTGATGATTGCCGCCCTGAGCGCCTGCGCAAGCGGTCAGAAACATGGAACCGTCGGGCAGTACGTCGAGGATTCTGCCATTACCACCAACGTCAAGGCAGCCATCTTCCAGGAATCCGACCTGAGCGCGGCGGAAATCAATGTTGAAACCTACAATGGTATCGTACAGTTAAGCGGCTTTGTCTCTCAACCCGGTCAGATAGCCAGGGCCGGTGAAATTGCCAAAAAAGTCGAGGGGGTCAAAGGTGTCAAAAACAGCCTGACACTAAAACGATAAATTCCTGATGACCATGCAAAAAGCCGGCTTGTGAAGCCGGCTTTTTTACATCATGTGTGCTGGCGCACCCGTTCGTACACGATAAACGAATAGGGAATGGAAGCGGCCACTTCTTTTTTTGAGACCTCTTTAAACGCGTCGGATGGCCATTCCGGAAAATACGTATCGCCATCGAAAGTGGCATGAATAATGGAAAGATACATAAAATCCGCCATATCCAGCGTCTGCGCAAAAAGTTCGCCGCCACCGCCGATCATGATATCGCCGCCCATCTCCTTTGCCAGTGCCAGCGCCTCATCCAGGCTGTTTACCACATGCGCGCCCGGCACCACATAATCTTTCTGGCGCGAGATAATGATCGTCGTCCTGTCGGGCAGGACACGGCCAATTGATTCGTGCGTCTTGCGGCCCATGATCAGGATCTTGCCTGTCGTATGCTCACGAAATATTTTCAGTTCACCCGGAATATGCCAAGGCATCTGGCCATCCCTGCCGATCACCCGGTTTTCCGCCATGGCAGCAATAAGCGATATTGTCATGCCCCCTCCATGCTAGCGCAGGCGCACGCCAAGACGCTTGACTGTCTCGATCAGCACTTCGTTTTGGGCATCTTTTTTGTTGGCTTCCGCAAAAAGCGTATGCGCCTCATCCTGTTGGCCGGAAATCCACAACACCTCACCCAGGTGCGCCATCACCTCTACTTCCGGCAACAACTCATAGGCCCGGCGCAGCATTAACTCGGCTTCCTTCAGCTTACCCTGCCGGAAAAGAATCCATCCCATGCTGTCTGTGATATAAGGGTCATCCGGCGCCAGCGCCAGCGCCTTGGCAATCAGGACATAAGCCTCATCCAGGCGAATATTGCGGTCAGCAAACGAATATCCCAGCGCATTATATGCCAGCTGATTGTTCGGATCGACTTCCAGAATCTTTCTCAAGGCCGATTCCATTTCATCGTACCGGCCAACTTTTTCTGCCGCCAGCGAAAAGTCATACAGCAGATTGATATTGGATGGCGCCTTTTCGACACTGGTCTTCAAAAGCGTATAAGCCTCCTTGTTCAGATTGGCCGCTCTGAGAATCTGTGCCTCTGCCAAAACCAGGCGCTCCTCTTCCATGGGATATTCCAGGCGCAAGGCCGCCAGGCTGCTTCTGGCATCCTTTACCCTGCCCTGCTTGACCAGGATCTGCGCCTTTTTGATCTGTGCCAGCATCCATGCTTCACTGTCCGCGTCCTCGGTAATTTTTCCCATCCACTCCAGGGCGCCCTTGTAATTTTTCTGCTCTTCCGCCAGTTGCGCCAAAAGGAAAATCGCCTGATAAGATTCCGATTCCGGCTTTTTCTCCTTTTTCGCAACCTGCAGATAACGTGACAGGTATTTTTCCGCACCAGGATAATCATTCTGCTGGATAGAAAGCAGCCCCAGTGAATACAGCGTCAAAAGATCATCCGGCTGCGCCGCCAGAACATGCTCAAACTCACCCCGCGCACGCTCATACTCTTTCTGCGCAATCAGCATGCGGCCATTTGAAATGCGGACCTCGCGCGAATTCGGATATTGTTTCAGAAATGCCGTTAACGTCTGGATTGAGCGGATCGGGTCTGCTTCCGCCTGTGCCAGTGTCAGCACCGCCAGTTCCGAGTCCGGCTTCAGCCGCAAGGCTTCGCGTGCCTCCGCCTCTGCACGGGCATTATCCTTATTGGTAAAAGCCATCTGTGACAGAGCAATATGCGCCTCGGGCAAATCAAGGTAAGGCTCGACAATTTTTTCCATCGTCTTGAAAGCCTTGGCCTTATCCTTGCTGCTGCTCAGGAACTGCTGGTACTGGTACATCAGTGCGCCACGGTCAGCCGGCGGTGCTTTTGCCAGCGAATCCGACAACAACCTCTGCAACTCATCCAGCCTGTCCTCAATAATCAGGAAACCAATCAGGTATTTTTCCGCTTCAGCAGAATTCGGCGCCAGCTTGTACCAGAGCCTGATGGCATCCAGCGCCTCATGCTGATTCCTCTCCTTCACCGCGATTTCCGCCGCCCGTTTGGCCAGACGGGGATCACGGGTTTTTTTCGCCGCATCCATCATGCCTTCATAGGCCAGACGGTAATCTCCCCTTTTGTAGGCAAAATCCGCCGCTAAAATCTCGTACAGCAGATCACTGCCAAGATAAACTGAAGGAGGCGCCTCGGCAGTTGGCTGCGCAGAAGAAGTTGCCTCTGCCTCCGGCTTTTTTGCCTCGCTGCTGACAGGCGTCTGTCCTTCCGGCTGCGTCACCGCCGGTTCGGATACGGGTGTGTCGGTCTGATTTTCTGCCCCCCCCTCATTTACCGTCGTACAGGCGGATAGCAAAAACACCGTCAAAATAAAAAAAGTCCGTTTCAAGAGAATATCCCGGTAAAAAACGTCAACAAGTCCCTCGATTTTACGCGTAACACGCCTTCTATGGAAACGCCCTCAGGACACTATTCTGATTTAATGCAGAAAAAAAGCGAATCCGGGCAAAAAACAGCGCCATTTACACCTCGATCATCCTCTCCGTATCCAAAAAATACAGCCAGCATGATTTTTACGGAACCTTTCAGGAATAAAAAACGGACTCTCTCCAGAGCGGCATGCAAACGCGCAAAAAAGTCCGGGAAAAAAGCGGAACAACATTGTTTACACCCCATCGTGATTTTTTCCGGCGTTCCACCAAACATTCGGATAAAAAATCACGAAAAACATTCCCCCAGCCAGAGATTTTCGGTTATAATTTATGACTTCGCGGCCGTAGCTCAGCTGGATAGAGTACTTGGCTACGAACCAAGGGGTCGTGGGTTCGATTCCTGCCGGCCGCGCCAGATTCAAAAAAAACGGGACAGTTTATGCTGTCCCGTTTTTTTATTGCTGCTCCAGTTTCCAAACGCAGCGCGGCAACCACCTTGAAGAACATCCGTGGGGTCTGGATATTCCCGGCACTATCCGTTTGGCGCTGGATTCGCTGACCTTTCATTTTCAGGAGGCTGTTGACAGGGGTTATGAGCCCATTGAGGAATGGATGATAGCGAATCCCTGGATGGAGACCATGTCCAAGTTTTTCTGATTGATGGTGATGTAGCGGGTTGAATTGGATGGGTTGTATAAAAAGAAACCACCGGTCCTGTTTTTGGGCTGGTGGTTCAGGAGGATGTCCCATCATGAGTATAAATGGGATTGAAGGGAAATGTAAAAGATAAAACCCCCATGACTGGCTGTCATGGGGGTTTTGTTGTAATTGCCTGACAATAACCTACTTTCACACTGGTCTCAGCACTATCATCGGCGCAGAATCGTTTCACTGTCCTGTTCGGGATGGGAAGGAGTGGTACCAACCTGCTATGGTCATCAGGCATAACTTGTTGATCATCTGACCTGGTCAGACAATCCAATCTGGCAAGAAATAAAGAAGTGGGGCGTGATGCATAACGACATACGCTTTTTAATTTATGTAAGCTACTTATCCATAACAGTCAATGTTATAGGGACAAGCCTCACGAGCAATTAGTACTGGTTAGCTTAACGCATTACTGCGCTTCCACACCCAGCCTATCAACGTCCTGGTCTCGAACGACTCTTTAGGGAGGTCAAGCCTCCGGGAAGTCTCATCTTGAAGCAAGTTTCCCGCTTAGATGCTTTCAGCGGTTATCTTTTCCGAACTTAGCTACCCGGCGATGCCACTGGCGTGACAACCGGTACACCAGAGGTTCGTCCACTCCGGTCCTCTCGTACTAGGAGCAGCCCTCCTCAAACTTCCAACGCCCACGGCAGATAGGGACCAAACTGTCTCACGACGTTTTAAACCCAGCTCACGTACCACTTTAAATGGCGAACAGCCATACCCTTGGGACCGACTACAGCCCCAGGATGTGATGAGCCGACATCGAGGTGCCAAACTCCCCCGTCGATATGAACTCTTGGGAGGAATCAGCCTGTTATCCCCAGAGTACCTTTTATCCGTTGAGCGATGGCCCTTCCATTCAGAACCACCGGATCACTATGTCCTACTTTCGTACCTGCTCGACTTGTCGGTCTCGCAGTTAAGCACGCTTATGCCATTGCACTATCAGCACGATTTCCGACCGTACCTAGCGTACCTTCGAACTCCTCCGTTACACTTTAGGAGGAGACCGCCCCAGTCAAACTGCCTACCATGCACTGTCCCCAACCCGGATAACGGGCCAAGGTTAGAACCTCAAACAAACCAGGGTGGTATTTCAAGGACGGCTCCACGCAAACTAGCGTTCACGCTTCAAAGCCTCCCACCTATCCTACACAGATTGGTTCAAAGTCCAATGCAAAGCTACAGTAAAGGTTCATGGGGTCTTTCCGTCTAGCCGCGGGTAGATTGCATCATCACAACCATTTCAACTTCGCTGAGTCTCGGGAGGAGACAGTGTGGCCATCGTTACGCCATTCGTGCAGGTCGGAACTTACCCGACAAGGAATTTCGCTACCTTAGGACCGTTATAGTTACGGCCGCCGTTTACTGGGACTTCAATCAAGAGCTCTCACCCCATCATTTAATCTTCCAGCACCGGGCAGGCGTCACACCCTATACGTCCACTTTCGTGTTTGCAGAGTGCTATGTTTTTAATAAACAGTCGCAGCCACCTTTTTATTGCAACCCCTTCTCCCTCCTGGCGCAGGCCAGTCAAGATACAAGGGCGTACCTTTTCCCGAAGTTACGGTACCAATTTGCCGAGTTCCTTCTCCCGAGTTCTCTCAAGCGCCTTAGAATACTCATCTCGCCCACCTGTGTCGGTTTACGGTACGGTCTCGTTAGACTGAAGCTTAGAGGCTTTTCTTGGAACCACTTCCAATTGCTTCGCGGCACATGGCCACTCGTCTCAACCCCTTGGATTTCGCTGCCGGATTTGCCTGACAGCCTCCTTCAAGTCAAGAACCGGGACTTCCAACACCCGGACAACCTTCCGCGATCCGTCCCCCCATCGCATCTAACGACGGTGCAGGAATATTAACCTGCTTCCCATCAGCTACGCATCTCTGCCTCGCCTTAGGGGCCGACTCACCCTGCCCCGATGAACGTTGGACAGGAAACCTTGGGCTTTCGGCGTGGGGGCTTTTCACCCCCATTATCGCTACTCATGTCAGCATTCGCACTTCTGATACCTCCAGCATGCTTTTCAACACACCTTCTACGGCCTACAGAACGCTCTCCTACCATATCCAAAAGGATATCCGCAGCTTCGGTGACTGGCTTAGCCCCGTTACATCTTCCGCGCAGGACGACTCGATCAGTGAGCTATTACGCTTTCTTTAAAGGGTGGCTGCTTCTAAGCCAACCTCCTGACTGTTTTTGCCTTCCCACTTCGTTTGCCACTTAGCCAATCTTTGGGACCTTAGCTGGCGGTCTGGGTTGTTTCCCTCTCGACGCCGGACGTTAGCACCCGACGTCTGTCTCCCAAGCTCGCACTCACCGGTATTCGGAGTTTGCAATGGTTTGGTAAATCGCGATGACCCCCTAGCCATAACAGTGCTCTACCCCCGGTGGTGATACTTGAGGCACTACCTAAATAGCTTTCGGAGAGAACCAGCTATCTCCAGGTTTGTTTAGCCTTTCACCCCTACCCACAGCTCATCCCCTAACTTTGCAACGTTAGTGGGTTCGGACCTCCAATGCGTGTTACCGCATCTTCATCCTGGCCATGGGTAGATCACCTGGTTTCGGGTCTACACCCAGCGACTATATGCCCTGTTCGGACTCGATTTCTCTTCGGCTCCCCTATCCGGTTAACCTCGCCACTGAATGTAAGTCGCTGACCCATTATACAAAAGGTACGCAGTCACGGGACAAGCCCGCTCCTACTGTTTGTATGCACACGGTTTCAGATTCTATTTCACTCCCCTCCCGGGGTTCTTTTCACCTTTCCCTCACGGTACTTGTACGCTATCGGTCGATTACGAGTATTTAGCCTTGGAGGATGGTCCCCCCATCTTCAGACAGGATTTCACGTGTCCCGCCCTACTTGTCGCAAGCTTAGTACCTATCAATGGATTTCGTGTACGGGATTTTCACCCTCTATGATCATACTTTCCAGAATGTTCCACTATCTCATCGATATATCACTTGCAGGCTCCTCCCATTTCGCTCGCCACTACTCTGGGAATCTCGGTTGATTTCTTTTCCTGTAGCTACTTAGATGTTTCAGTTCGCCACGTTCGCTTCTCGTATCCTATGGATTCAGATACGGATGACCCAAAGGGCCGGGTTTCCCCATTCGGAAATCTGCGGATCAAAGTTTGTTTGCCAACTCCCCGCAGCTTATCGCAAGCTTCTACGTCCTTCATCGCCTGTAATCGCCAAGGCATCCACCCTGTGCACTTAGTCACTTGTCCCTATAACATTGACTTCTCTTGCAAGATTCAACGCTACAGATACTCATAACTTACATAAAAAATTACATGAGTTTTTAGCAATATGCCGTCTTCCAATTCTTGTGCGTCTTCTTAAGATCACTTTTACTACTTATTGGATTTTGCAATCACTACCCGAATACAACCCCTTCCTCGAAAAGGGTCTGTATTCAATTACTTCTTTACTTACTTGCCGATTGTTAAAGAACTTGTACAGAACTTGGCCCCTAAAAGACCAAACCAAAAACGCTTCCGATACGGAATGGGTTTTTGGTTTGTTCTTTGGTGGAGGTTGACGGGATCGAACCGACGACCCCCTGCTTGCAAAGCAGGTGCTCTCCCAGCTGAGCTAAACCCCCATTTCAGTATTCTTATGGTGGGTCTGGTTGGTCTCGAACCAACGACCCCCGCGTTATCAACACGGTGCTCTAACCAACTGAGCTACAGACCCTTTTGGATCAGTGCCCAACGAGAGTACCGATCAGTCCTGTCTTTTGTACAACAGATGATAAGTGTGAACGCTTGCCTTGGCTTGTGCTCTAGAAAGGAGGTGATCCAGCCGCACCTTCCGATACGGCTACCTTGTTACGACTTCACCCCAGTCACGAATCCTACCGTGGTAAGCGCCCTCCTTACGGTTAAGCTACCTACTTCTGGTAAAACCCGCTCCCATGGTGTGACGGGCGGTGTGTACAAGACCCGGGAACGTATTCACCGCGGCATGCTGATCCGCGATTACTAGCGATTCCAACTTCATGTAGTCGAGTTGCAGACTACAATCCGGACTACGATGCACTTTCTGGGATTAGCTCCACCTCGCGGCTTGGCAACCCTCTGTATGCACCATTGTATGACGTGTGAAGCCCTACCCATAAGGGCCATGAGGACTTGACGTCATCCCCACCTTCCTCCGGTTTGTCACCGGCAGTCTCATTAAAGTGCCCAACTGAATGATGGCAATTAATGACAAGGGTTGCGCTCGTTGCGGGACTTAACCCAACATCTCACGACACGAGCTGACGACAGCCATGCAGCACCTGTGTTCAGGTTCTCTTTCGAGCACAATCAAATCTCTTCGATCTTCCTGACATGTCAAGGGTAGGTAAGGTTTTTCGCGTTGCATCGAATTAATCCACATCATCCACCGCTTGTGCGGGTCCCCGTCAATTCCTTTGAGTTTTAATCTTGCGACCGTACTCCCCAGGCGGTCAACTTCACGCGTTAGCTGCGTTACCAAGTCAATTAAGACCCGACAACTAGTTGACATCGTTTAGGGCGTGGACTACCAGGGTATCTAATCCTGTTTGCTCCCCACGCTTTCGTGCATGAGCGTCAGTGTTATCCCAGGGGGCTGCCTTCGCCATCGGTATTCCTCCACATATCTACGCATTTCACTGCTACACGTGGAATTCTACCCCCCTCTGACACACTCTAGCCTAGCAGTCACAAGTGCAGTTCCCAGGTTAAGCCCGGGCATTTCACACCTGTCTTACTAAACCGCCTGCGCACGCTTTACGCCCAGTAATTCCGATTAACGCTCGCACCCTACGTATTACCGCGGCTGCTGGCACGTAGTTAGCCGGTGCTTATTCTTCAGGTACCGTCATTCAGAAGTGGTATTAGCACTCCCTGTTTCTTCCCTGACAAAAGAGCTTTACAACCCGAAGGCCTTCTTCACTCACGCGGCATTGCTGGATCAGGGTTGCCCCCATTGTCCAAAATTCCCCACTGCTGCCTCCCGTAGGAGTCTGGGCCGTGTCTCAGTCCCAGTGTGGCTGATCGTCCTCTCAGACCAGCTACTGATCGTCGCCTTGGTAGGCCTTTACCCCACCAACTAGCTAATCAGGCATCGGCCGCTCTGAAAGCAAGAGGCCAAAAGGTCCCCCTCTTTCATCCGTAGATCGTATGCGGTATTAGCCAATCTTTCGACTGGTTGTCCCCCACTTCCAGGTACGTTCCGATGTATTACTCACCCGTTCGCCACTCGCCGCCAGACCGAAGTCCGCGCTGCCGTTCGACTTGCATGTGTAAAGCATGCCGCCAGCGTTCAATCTGAGCCAGGATCAAACTCTTCAGTTCAATCTCTTTTGGTTCGCAACTCTTTCAAGTTGCCGCTCACTCAATTTACTGACAAGGTTCTTTTTACAAAACCTTACTGCTTTCTTCAAGTGAACGTTTACTGCTCTTATACTTTTTGTACAAGACAGACAAACGTCCACACTTATCATCTGCTTATCTTTTTAAAGATCAAATAAATCCCTTACTTCCCCCGTACCACCAACCAAGCGTTGTGTCAGTCAGCAGCACAGAAACGAGATTATCTACCTACTTATTTATACAGTCAAGCAAAATTTGAAAATTTTTTTTCATCTTGCCGGAATCCCGCTTTTTCCTTCGTTTTTCACGAAGGGATTCCCATTTTATCAGGGACAAAATAAGTCAGCAAGCAGTATTTGCTGCCTGTTTTTTGAGCACATCCATTTATTTCAGGATAATTTATCCTTATTTTTAATAATGGATGCGCAAACTCTTCTTTTAATATGTGGGCCGATCCGCCAATTACAAGAGCAAACCTGCCCGAAAAACGCAGAAATAATTGAAAAACAGCGTGTTACTGTTTTTTCTTTCCCGCCGCCGCTTTTTCTGCGCTGTTGCACAACCGGAGATTCACGCGCGCTGCTGAAATAATTGAAAGATAGGTACCCTGATCAGAAGGCGCGTAGCTGTATTCATTGATCTCTTCGTCCTTGAGCATGGCATCTTCGGCATAAGGTTCCAGCACATCACGGCAGGCCTTGTAATCCGCCAGCTTGTGGTAGGTTACGGCGAGGTCATTTCTGATCGGCCCCTCCTCATACAGGGGATGAATCATGGTTTGGCAGTTATCCAGCACCGGCTTGAGCCTGGCTAATGCATCCCTGTATTTTTTTGCATCATAAAAATGCCGGAATTCCTCGCGCGTCTGCTCGATTTCAGCAGGCGCGCATCCGGCAGGCGGCATCTCGTACAGGCCATCAAAATAAGCGCGCATGCCGCAATAATAACGGCAGGCGCCCGTTTCGCCATCTTTGCCCGTAACCTCGATTCCTTTTGCCTGCGGCGCAAAAATCACTGTACAGGCGCCCTCCGCCCACGCCTCTTTCATGGTGGCTTTCCCGTCCCGGATTTCACCTTCCAGACTGCAGGTATGGGCATTAACACCAATAGCGCTCAGGCTAAAGCTCAAGTGACCACCGGTATTTTTTTCCAGTATCAGGGTGCCTGAACCACCCTCTCTGACATAAGCACCGGCTTTCAGTGCAGGGGTGGCGTGCGCCGCAAAAGAAAAACAAAAGAGAATACAAAGGATGAGCTCACGGAATGGCAGGTATGACATAAGAACTCCTCGAAAGCGTTGTTTGTATCAGGACGCCACCACGGAAAACAGCGGGATGCCGGCCGGGCTATGTTTTTTCTGGACTTTTCCTGTGCACAATTTCAGCAAAGGCCTGGAAATATTCCGGGAAGGTTTTGGCAACGGCTCCCGGATCGTTGATACGGATTCTGGCCCCTTTTCTTTTCGCACCATCAAGTGAGGCAAGCGAAAAGCACATGGCGATGCGGTGATCGTCGTAGGTATCAATACTTGCGGGCAGAATTTCATCCGGCGGCGTCACGCGCAGCCAGTCCGGCCCTTCCTCTACCGTTGCCCCCAGTTTGCGCAGTTCAGTCGCCATGGCGACAATCCGGTCGGTTTCCTTTACCCGCCAACTGGCGATGTTGCGCAGGGTGCTGGTTCCGTCCGCATGGAGTGCCAGCATGGCAACGGTCATGGCCGCATCGGGGATGAGGTTGAAATCGGCATCAATGGCCTTGAGAATGCCATTGGAGCACGCCTCAATCCAGTTATCTCCGTAGGTGATGTCGGCGCCCATTTGTTTTAAGGTCTCGGCAAAACGGACGTCGCCCTGGATGCTGGTGCTGCCGATGCCCTCGACACGAACCGGTCCCTGCGCAATGGCGCCGGCAGCCAGGAAATAGGAGGCGGATGATGCATCGCCTTCCACATGAACCACACCGGGACTCCGGTAAGCCTGGCCTTTTTTGATCGTGAATGACTTCCAGCCATCCTGTTCGATTTCCACACCAAACTGGCGCATCATATTGAGTGTGATTTCGATATAAGGCTTGGAAATCAGCTCGCCAACCACGTTGATCGTAATGTCATGTTTTTTCGCCATGAAAGGCGCTGCCATCAGGAGCGCCGTCAAAAACTGGCTTGAGACATTGCCTTTCACGTGCAGTTCATGCGCATGGATATGCCCCTTGCGAATATGTAATGGCGGATATCCCGGCTCACCCGTATATTCAATCTGTGCTCCGGCTTCATTAAGCGCATCAACCAGATCGCCAATCGGCCGTTCATGCATGCGCGGCACACCGCGAAGCGTAAAATCCCCGCCCAACACAGCCAGTGCGGCTGTCAATGGCCGGATAGCCGTTCCGGCATTCCCCATGAATAATTCGGCATGAGGGTTTGGCAATATCCCTTCTGCGCCTTCGACCTCGTATTCCTGCGATGTGCCGTGCTGTTTCCATTTGATGCCCAGTTGCTGCAGCGCCTGCAGCATAACCAGCGTATCATCCGACGACAGCAGGTCCTTGATTTCCGTTTTGCCTGCGGCCAGTGCGGCCAGAAGCAGTGTCCGGTTGGAAATGCTTTTGGAGCCGGGAAGGCGGATGGTTCCCTCTGCCTTGAAAGCCGGCAGCAAATCAATATAACGCGGGTATTTCATGACGTTCCTCCCTGTTTTTCGGCTGCCTCAATCGTTGTAATCCAGTTAAGCCGGGCCTGCTGCGCATTGGCATAAACCGCCTCGACTCCCGCTGCATCATCCGATGCCAGCATACCCCGCAACAACTCCAGTTCAGCCAGATAACTGTCCAGTTCCTGCAAAAGCTGCGTTTTGTTGGCTATCGAGATATCCCGCCACATTTCCGGTGATGACCCGGCTATCCGCGTAAAGTCGCGAAATCCGCTGGCCGCATACTGGAACATCAAACCGGCATTCGGATGGCGCGCCACCTGGTCAACCAGCGCATAGGACAGCAAATGCGGCAAATGGCTGACCATGGCAAACACATTGTCGTGGTCCTGCGGCGACAGGAAATGAATGACCGCATCGCACTGCATCCACATCATGGCGACTTTTTCGATATCCTTTCCCGTATTTTCCGGCAGCGGCGTAATCACCAGCTTTTTCCCGGCAAAAAGGTCATCAATGGCGGCGTCCGGCCCATTGACTTCACGTCCGGCAATCGGATGTGCCGGAATAAAACAGCCAACCCGGTCACCCAGTTCACGGTATGCTGCCGCAACCACATCCGATTTGGTGCTGCCCACGTCGGTAATAAGGACATCTTCCCGAAGCCATGGACGAATCGAAGCCAGAAGAGGGGCGGTCTGTGCAACCGGCGCGGCAAGCAATATCAGGTCCGCTTCGCCGACAGCATCAGCAGTTGAGCGGGCCATCTCATCAATCAGGCCCAGTTCCCGCGCGCGTGCCAAAGACGCCTCGTTACGGTCAATCCCGGTTATTTTTCCGGTATAACCGGATTTTCTCAGGGCAAGAGAAAGTGAGCCGCCGATCAGGCCAACGCCAAAAAGCAGAATATGATTGAATGCAATCACGTCACCCCGCCCGGCCTGTCAGGCCAGCGCTTCCTTAAGCGCCTTGATGACTGCGGCATTTTCTTCCGGCAGCCCGATGGTGATACGCAGCCATTTCGGCAGGCTGTAGCTGCCGACCGGACGAACAATAATTCCTTTTTTCAGCAGCGCCAGGTTCACCCGCGCCCCGGCTTCATCATCATCGCCCACGCGCACAAGGACAAAGTTGCCGTAAGAAGGCACATATTCCAGCTTCATCTCTTCAAACGCCCGGGTCAGCTCGCGATAGCCATCCGCATTGAGCCTGGCGCTCTTTTCAAGAAAGTCCCTGTCATCCAGAACCGCAATGGCGGCAGCCTGCGCCAGTGAATTGACATTGAACGGCTGTCTGACCCGGTTGAGCAGGTCGGTGATTTCCTGCTGGGCAATACCGAACCCGATACGCAGCCCTGCCAGGCCATATACCTTGGAAAAGGTACGGGAAATCAGGAGATTGGGATATTTTTTCACCCAGTCTGTCGACTCGTACTGCAGGTTGGGATCAAGATATTCGTTGTATGCCTCATCCAGCACAACCACGACATTTTTTGGCACCGCCTCCAAAAACGCCTCGATTTCGGCCGGCGGCAGAAAAGTGCCTGTCGGATTGTTCGGGTTGGAAATAAAGATCAGTCTGGTATCCGGTGTAATGGCCTTTTGCATGGCAATCAGGTCATGCCCGTAGTCTTTCGCGGGCACACTGATTCCCCGGCCGCCTACCGCCTGGGTTGCCAGCGGATAAACCGCAAAGGAATACTGCGCATACATGACGGCCTCACCCGGCCGAACCAGCGCATGGGCAGCCAGTTCCAGAATATCGTTGCTGCCATTGCCCAGCGTAATCCAGTTTTCCGGCACACCGTAACGCTTTGACAATGCCGCCTTGAGCTCAAAACCATTGGAATCCGGATAACGCCCACCTTCCGACATGGCATCTGTCATCGCCTTTTTGGCGGACTCCGGCATGCCCAGGGGATTTTCGTTGGAGGCCAGCTTGATGATGCTGGCCTCATCCAGTCCAAATTCCCGCGCTACCTCAGAGATGGGTTTTCCTGCCTGATAGGGCGCAATGGCACGGACGTATTCCGGCCCGAACAAATTCGACATGATCTTTCCGACTTCCGGTTAACAATTATTCAATCGCCATGGGATAAGATCCCAGAATCTTGAAATAAGCCGCACGATCCCGAAGCTCTTTTAATGCCGCAGCCATTTTTTCGTCCTTGGCATGGCCGATGAGGTCAACGAAGAAATAGTATTCCCAGCTGTCGGTCGTACGGGCCGGACGTGACTCAAAGCGTGTCATCGAAACACCATATTTCTCGAGCGGCTCAAGCAGGCGATAAACCGCACCCGGCCTGTTCTGGACAGACAGGGCAAGCGATGTCTGGTCCATGAAGCTGGGGTATGTCTTCTGGTGGCCGATAACGACAAAACGGGTCCGGTTTTGCGGATCATCCTGAATATGCGCACTGACTACCTGCAGACCATAACGCTCTCCGGCCAGCTCACTGGCAATCGCTGCGGTTTCCGCATCCTTGCTGGCAATCAGCGCCGCCTCGCCATTGGATGAAACGGCATGGCGAAGCACGCGCGGATAATTCTGGTTCAGCCAGGTCTGACACTGTGCCAGCGCCTGTGAATGTGCGCAGACCGTATGGATCCCCTCCATCGTGCCCGTTTTTGTCATCAGGCAATGGTTGATCGGCAGGGCTTTTTCACCGTTGATCGTCAGCGGCGTCTGCATGAGCAGGTCAAGCGTGCGGCTGATGGCGCCTTCTGATGAATTTTCAATCGGCACGATACCAAAATCGGCAGTCCCGGCTTCAGCAGAACGGAAAACCTCGTCCAGCGTCGCGCAGGGCACAAGATCAATCGTCTTGCCGAAATAGGCATACGCCGCCTGCTCGGAATAGGTTCCCGGCGGCCCGAGATAGGCAACGCTGACCCGTTTTTCCAGAGCGCGGCATGCCGACATGACCTCCCGGAAAATCGTCTGCAGGCTTTCAGTCGCCAGCGGCCCCTTGTTGTTCTCGGCAAGCCCCCTCAGTATCTGCGCCTCGCGTTCCGGGCGGAAAACCGGCAGATCCTTGTCGATTTTCACCTTGCCCACATCCTGTGCCAGTTTGCCACGCTGGTTTAACAGATCAAGCAGTTGCGCATCAATGGCGTCAATCTGGTCACGTAATGGTTTGAGTTCTTTTTCCATAATCTGCAGCCAAAAGAATCGGTTGAAAGGTGCATCGTCAAAAAAGAAATCCCTTGTTCTGCACGGCATTTCCCTTTTTACGATACGTAAGGTAATAAAAAAGTATTGTATGACATATTCAGCATAACAAAACAGTTCTTCACTGAATAATGCAGCAGGAAATCAGTGTGTGCGCTCAAATTCGCGCATGTAGGCAACGAGTTTTTCCACACCGGCAACCGGCATGGCATTGTAAAGTGAGGCCCGCATGCCTCCTGTCGAACGATGCCCCCTGAGCTGCAAAAGCCCGTTTTTTTCGGCTCCGGCCAGAAAAGCGTCCTCCAGGGAAGCATCCTGCAGGAAAAAAGGCACATTCATTCTGGAGCGGCATGACCGGTCAACCGAATTGGCATACAGGCTGCTGGCATCAATACAGTCATAAAGCAGCGCGGATTTTCTGACCGCTGCCGCTTCCATTGCCGGAACACCACCCTGCTCCTTTAGCCACTTTAAAACCAGCCCGCATATATATATGGCATAAACAGGCGGGGTATTGAAAATGGAGTGATGAAGAGAAAGGCTGGAAAAATCATAAACGGAAGGGCAAACCGGCAGGGCATGGCTGATCAGGTCCTCTTTGACGATCACAACAGAAACACCGGCCATTCCCATATTTTTCTGTGCCCCGGCAAAAATCAGCCCGTACTTTTCAATATCAACCGGGCGAGACAGGATATGCGACGACATATCCGCCACGAGCGGAACCGGACCGGTATCCGGCGTGAAGAAATATTCGGTCCCGTTAATCGTTTCGTTGCTGCAGATATGCACATAGGCGGCGCGGTCTGTCAGTTGCCATGACGCCTGTGGCGGAATCGTGTTGAAATGCGACAGCTCGGATGAGGCCGCCACGTTCACGCGGGCATATTTTTGCGCCTCAACAAGCGATTTTCCCGACCAGACCCCCGTGTGAACAAAATCAATGATGGGTGGCGTGGGACCTTTTCCGGCCAGGTTCATGGGAATCACGGCATTTAATGCCGTTGCGCTGGCCTGGGTAAAAAGAATCCGGTAAGTATCCGGCACCGCCAGCAAATCGCGGAGATCTTTTTCCGCCTGCATGATGATGGAATCAAAATCACGGCTGCGGTGACTCATCTCCATCACCGAAATGCCCTTGCCCTGCCAGTCCAGCATTTCGGCAGCTGCCTGCTGCAACACCGCTTCAGGTAATGCGGCAGGCCCTGCTGAAAAATTGAATGGGCGCTCCATCAGTCTTCTGAATCAGGCATCTCTTCCGTTTCGGCTGCAACCTGTTCCGTGGTTTCAGTTACGTCCACCTCATCCACATCGGTTTCCATGATGCGCTGCACGCCACTCAGGTTCGCGCCATCTTCAACCGCAATCAGGGTCACGCCCTGCGTGGCACGTCCCATTTCGCGGATTTCGGAAACCCGTGTCCGGATCAGGACGCCGCCTGTCGTAATCAGCATGATTTCATCTTTTTCATGTACCAGCGTGGCGGCAACCACCTTGCCATTACGTTCCGTTGTCTGGATGGCAATCATGCCCTTGGTGCCGCGGCCATGCCGGGTATATTCCGAAATCGGCGTTCTTTTGCCATAACCGTTTTCCGTTGCCGTCAGGACAGACTGGTTTTCATCCTCGGCCACCAGCATGGCAATCACGTGATGATCGTCGTCCAGGTTCATGCCGCGCACACCGCGTGCCGCACGCCCCATGGGACGCACGTCATTTTCATCAAAACGCACGGCCTTGCCCGCATCAGAAAAGAGCATGACATCATGTTTGCCATCAGTTAAAGATGCGCCGATCAGGAAGTCACCCTCATCCAGGCCAACCGCGATAATGCCGGTCTTGCGGGGATTGCTGAAATCAGTCAGCGGGGTTTTCTTGACCGTTCCCTGGCTGGTTGCCATGAAGACATAGTGATCTTCAGGGAAATTCCGGTTTTCACCGGACAAGGGCAAAATCACCGTGATTTTTTCATCATCCTGCAGCGGGAACATATTGACGATCGGACGGCCGCGGGCATTGCGCGACCCCTGCGGCACTTCCCATACCTTCAGCCAGTACACCCGCCCCCTGTCAGAGAAACACAGGATGAAATCATGAGTATTGGCCATGAACATCTGGTCAATCCAGTCATCTTCACGTGTGGCGGCAGCCTGCCGTCCCCGTCCGCCACGCCGCTGCGCGCGGTATTCGGAAAGCGGCTGGGACTTGATGTAACCGGTGTGGGAAAGCGTCACCACCATATCCTGCGGCGTGATCAGGTCTTCCGTTTCTAGATCAAATGCGTTCTGCTCAATTTCCGAACGGCGCGCATCCTTGCTTTCCTGTCCATACTCAGCCACAACCTCACTGAGTTCGGTTTCAATGATGGACAACACGCGCTCCGGTTTTGCCAGGATATCCAGGAGTTCCGCAATCTGCGTCATGACATCGCGATATTCGTTCAGGATACGGTCCTGCTCAAGCCCGGTCAGGCGCTGCAGACGCATCTGCAGGATTTCCTGCGCCTGTTCCTCGGACAGCCTGTACATGCCGTCACCCTGTATGCCAAATCCTTCCGGCAGATTTTCCGGACGGAAGGCGTTAATCCCTCCTGCATGGCCATCACCGGTTCTCGCCAGCATCTCTCTCACCAAAGAAGAATCCCAGGAACGCGACATCAGTTCCTGGCGCGCTATCGGCGGCGTCGGTGCCGCACGGATAATCGCAATGAACTCGTCAATATTGGCCAGCGCCACCGCCAGGCCTTCCAGAACATGGCCGCGTTCGCGCGCCCTGCGCAGCTCATATACCGTCCTTCGCGTCACGACTTCGCGACGGTGCGACAAGAAGCATTCCAGCATCTGGCGCAGGTTCAGCAATTTGGGCTGGCCATCGACCAGCGCCACCATGTTCATGCCGAAGGTATCCTGCAACTGGGTCTGCTTGTACAGATTGTTCAGGACAACTTCAGGCACCTCATTGCGCCGGAGCTCAATGACCACGCGCATTCCGGATTTATCCGACTCATCCCGGATATCGGTAATGCCCTCAATCCGTTTTTCCCGGACATGCTCAGCGATACGTTCCAGAAGTGATTTTTTGTTAACCTGGTATGGCAGTTCGTCAATGATGATGGCATAGCGCCCGTCCCGGCCCATTTCCTCAAAATGGGTTTTGGCGCGCATCACCACACGGCCGCGCCCCGTGCGGTAACCATCGTGCACACCGGACAAACCATAAATAATGCCGCCCGTCGGGAAATCCGGCGCCGGCACCAGGCTGATCAGGTCATCCACCGTGCAGTCCGGGTTTTTCAGGAGATGCAGGGCGCCATCCACCACCTCGCGAATATTGTGGGGCGGAATATTGGTCGCCATGCCAACAGCAATACCGGAAGAACCATTGACCAGCAGGCTGGGGATACGGGTCGGCAAAACCGACGGCTCCTCTTCCTTGCCATCGTAATTGGGAACGAAATCGACCGTTTCCTTGTCGATATCTGCCAGCATTTCACCTGCGATGCGATCCAGGCGGCACTCGGTATAACGCATCGCCGCCGCATTATCGCCATCAATCGAACCAAAGTTGCCCTGACCGTCAACCAGGGTATAACGCATCGAGAAATCCTGCGCCAGGCGAACCAGCGTGTCATAAATGGAGGCGTCACCATGCGGGTGATACTTACCCATCACCTCACCGACCACGCGCGCGCATTTGACATAAGGGCGGTTCCACACATTGTTCATTTCATGCATGGCAAACAAAACCCGGCGATGAACAGGCTTCAAGCCATCCCGCACATCGGGAAGCGCACGGCCCACAATCACGCTCATGGCGTAATCGAGATAGCTCTTGCGCATTTCTTCTTCAAGGGAAATCGATATGGTTTCTTTTGCGAATTGTTCCATGGAAAATCTGCTCTGGCAGGAAAAAACGGTTTTTAGTAATGCTGTTTGCGGCGCCTTTAAAGGCCCGCGACGAAAACCATCATTTTACCATGCGAAGCTCTTTGCCTTTCCTTTTTGGTCCCGCCGACTGTTTTTAAGGGGAAACCCCTTTTTTTACTTTTATTTATATAAAAAATGACAATCTTTGGCTCATCCATATTGCAAAAGGGAGTTATTTTGCTATTATCAGAAACGTTCGTTATTTGCGGTTTTTGCCGTTTTTGGGAAATTTAGGTTGTGAAAATGCAACAAAAAACCCCCAAATTCAAAAAAACGAAAATAGTTTGCGCTTGTTAAGCTGTTCAAAGGCCAACGATATGTCAGAATATGGTAAACGCATGTTTCGGAATTTCGAGGATATGTGAGTACCAGTTTGTTTTTATTATCGTGAAGTAAAAAAATAGATGCGCAGCCTGCTGCGGGTATATCAACCAAGAGGATAGTTATGAATAAATTGCTTAAAGTTCTTTTCGCTGCTTCCGCAGTTGTTGCTGTTTCTGCTTCGGCACAAACAGCCCAGGACTATATGGCCAACAAGCCATACAGTGCTTATCTCCAGGATGGTCGTGGCGTTATTTCCCGTAACGCAACCGGTCTGTGCTGGCACACCGGTTACTGGACACCAGCCGATTCCGTTCCTGGCTGCGATGGCCCGCTGACCAAGCCAGCTCCGGCACCGGCTCCTGTTGCTGCGGCTCCTGTACCGAGTTCTGAAAAAGTCACCTACGCTGCTGACGCTTTCTTTGACTTCGACAAAGCAGTTGTGAAGCCGGAAGGTAAAGCCAAGCTGGACGAAATCGTTACCAACCTCGGCAGCATGGACGTTGAAGTTATCGTCGCTGTTGGTCATACCGACTGGGTTGGTCCGGATGAGTACAACCAGAAGCTCTCCGAGCGTCGTGCTGAAGCTGTCAAGGCTTACCTGGTATCCAAAGGCGTAGACCCGCAAAAAGTCTACACCGAAGGTAAAGGCGAGAAACAGCCTGTTGCTGACAACAAGACCCGTGATGGTCGCGCCAAAAACCGTCGTGTAGAAATCGAAGTGGTTGCCAACCGCGGCACCCAGTCATAATTTCAAATGACTCAAAAAACCCCCGCTCTTTAGCGGGGGTTTTTGTTTGGCTGCGCGAAATACAAGCGGCAGGCGATATAATGTTTCAGGTTCACTTAACTCCTCATCTCCTGATTTCATGAATGTCGACAAGGCAGAGTTGCTGAAATTCAACGCACTGGCACAGAAATGGTGGGATTCGGATGGCGCCTTCCGTTTCCTGCATGAACTGAACCCGGTCCGTCTTCAATGGATCAGGAGCATCACCCCTCTGGAAGGCAGGGACATTCTGGATATCGGCTGTGGCGGCGGCATCCTGTGCGAAGCCATGGCAAAACACGGGGGCTGCGTCACCGGCATTGACCTGGCCAGTGAAGCCATCCGGGCAGCCGAGATGCACCGTCGGCATACCGGCCTTGCCATCGACTATCGGCTGATTGCAGCCGAAGACCTGGCTGAAGCCGAACCCGGCATGTACGATATCGTCACCTGCCTTGAAATGCTGGAACATGTTCCCGATCCGAAGTCGGTCGTATTGGCGGCATCCCGCCTGGTCAGGCCCGGCGGAACCGTCTACTTTGCCACGCTCAACCGCAACCTGAAATCATTTGTCTATGCCATTGTCGGCGCTGAATACGTCCTGGGGCTTCTGCCGAAGGAAACCCACCAGCACGCGCGCTTTCTGACACCGGCAGAACTGTCGCGCTTTGTACGGCAGGCGGACATGGACATCACCGCCATAACCGGCATCGGCAGCAGCCTGACAGGAAGCCGCTTTCACCTGACCCGTGACGTGAGCATCAACTACATGATGGCGTGCCGGCGCCATCCCTGACAAACCGAATTGACCCAAACCATGAAAACACCGCTCAACCTGACTCTTCCCAAAGCTGTTTTATTTGACCTGGATGGCACGCTGGTTGATTCAGCACCGGATCTGGCTGCAGCCATCAACCAGGTCAAGGCAGACCGGGGGCTCCCCCCCACACCCTATGACGCATTGCGCAGGATGGCTTCCGCCGGCGCGCCCGGCCTGATCAGGACTGCCTTTGGCATTGAAACCAGTCACGCGGATTATCCCGAACTGGCCGCCGCCTTCATTGCCTGCTATGCACGGGCGATTGCCGTCAAAAGCACGCTCTTTGACGGCATTCCTGAACTCCTTGACCTGCTCAGGCACAGAAATATCCTGTGGGGCGTTGTCACCAATAAAAGACACAACCTGACTGTCCCGCTTCTGAAAGAAATCGGCCTGATGGATGCGGCATGCATCGTTTCCGGTGACACCACCCCCCATCCCAAGCCCCATCCCGAACCGGTTTTTGAAGCGGCCAGGCAGGCCGGTGTCAAACCGGAAGACTGCTGGTTTATCGGAGACGACCTTCGTGATGTTCAGTCCGGCCGGGCTGCCGGTTCCGTTACGATTGCCGTCAACTGGGGATACGGTACGGATACGGCGTCATGGAATGCCACGCTGATCGTTGATACCCCCTGGAATCTTTCCGATCTGATCCGCCAGAAATAACCGCGGGGCATCTCACGAAAAAAAGGCCGGCATTGATGCCGGCCCTATCTTGCTGAACGCAGACGGATTACTTCAGTCCGGCAGCCTCGCGCAAAGCAGCTGCCTTGTCCGTCCTCTCCCAGGTAAACTCCGGCTCTTCACGGCCGAAATGGCCATACGCCGCTGTTTTGCTGTATCGCGGTTTTAACAGATCCAGCATTTGCACAATCCCTTTCGGGCGCAGATCAAAATGATCATGAACCAGGGCAGCGATTCGCTCATCCGGGATCACACCGGTCCCTTCCGTATTAATCGTGATATTGATCGGCCTGGCCACGCCAATCGCATAACTGACCTGAATCTGGCACCGGTCTGCCAGGCCAGCCGCCACAATATTCTTGGCGGCATAACGGGCAGCATAGGCCGCGGAACGATCCACCTTGGAAGGGTCTTTTCCGGAGAAAGCGCCCCCGCCATGCGGACAGGCGCCACCGTAGGTATCCACAATAATTTTGCGGCCCGTCAGGCCACAATCCCCCATCGGCCCGCCAATGACAAAACGGCCTGTCGGGTTCACCAGGTAACGTGTGTCTTTCAGCCATTCGGCCGGCAACACTTTCTTGATGATTTCTTCAATGACCGCTTCTTCAATCCGGCTGTGCTCCATTTCAGGCGCATGCTGCGTCGAAAGAACAATGGTCTCGGCACTCACCGGCCTGCCATCCACATAACGCAAGGTTACCTGGGACTTGGCGTCCGGGCGCAGCCAAGGCAAGCGGCCATCCTTTCTCAACTGGGACTGGCGTTCAACCAGGCGATGCGCATAGTGAATCGCCGCCGGCATCAGTTCAGGCGTTTCGTTACAGGCATAACCGAACATCAGGCCCTGGTCACCCGCGCCCTGGTCAAGATCAATGCCACTACCCTCGTCCACGCCCTGCGCGATATCCGGGGACTGCCTGTCGTAAGCCACCAGCACGGCACAGCCGCGATGGTCGATACCATAGTCATTATTGTCGTAGCCAATCCGCTTGATTGTTTCCCTGGCGACATTGATATAGTCAACATTCGCTTCCGTCGTGATTTCCCCTGCCAGGATAACAAGTCCGGTATTACAGAGCGTTTCTGCCGCCACACGGGCGCCCGGGTCCTGGGAAAGAATGGCATCCAGAATATCATCTGATATCTGGTCCGCTACTTTATCCGGATGGCCTTCCGAAACGGATTCAGAAGTAAAAAGATAGTCTTTAGACATGCTCACAGATTCCTTGATTGGTCAATTCATGATGTCGCAGCCAAAAAAGAAGTCTGCGACGCTTTAGCGAAATTTTTATACCGCCTCGCAAGTTGTCCATTAAGCAGGCGGAAATAATTCCTGCTTATTTTACGCCTGAAAACAGCTTTGTGCAGTATTTTGATAAACACTGGACCGGTAAAAACCCTGCAAACAAGGCCTTATGCATAACCGCGCTTTATTGAGCATATGCTTCCCGTCAAAAATTGCTAGAATCTTGTCTGGTCACAAAAGAGCCTCATTGAAACCTGATGCAACAAAGAAAAGCCATGCCGCGCTCATATTATTCAGATAACATCTCCTGCCGCGTACCCCCTGCTTCGCCCACCACGCCGGGAACCTCCCTATGAAACTGATCGTCTTTTTCCTGTGGCTCATCCACTGGCTTCCCCTTC
>JAJDFZ010000013.1 GCA_030269625.1 Oxalobacter sp. OttesenSCG-928-P03
CATTTTTGTGCTGATCAATGTAGCGATCTATTTCTTCAGCTTGCGGTCGAGCTCCGCCTGCGCGAAAAAAGCACTGGCTGTGCGTAATATGTCATTGGCGCGTTGCAGTTCCTTGTTCTCCCGGCGAAGTCGTTTTAATTCTTCTCGCTCATCAGGGAGCAGTTCTGTCTGATGGTGTTCTGATCGTTGTACCCAACTTAGCAGGGTCTGGGGTGAACAACCAATCTTCGGCGCAACTGACTCAATGGCCGACCACTGGGAGGGGTGATCTGAACGGGATTCTTGTACCAGGCGCACAGCCCGTTCTTTGACCTCGGGGGAGTAATAAGGGTTTCGCTTTTTCATGGACGCATTCTCTCATAGTAGGCCTCCGCCAAACCCGGGGCGGTTCAACAACTCCCAGCGAGAGCCCTTCTTCTTTGATGAGATTTCTTCGGCGTATTTTTCCAGAAGCCATGAGAAGGGTTTGCTGGGAACCTGGGCGCGTTTGCCGATCATGAGTTCGGCTTCGATCTGGGTAGCCCATGCGATGGCTTCAGCTTTTGTGACAAATGATTTTGACTTGCGGAATCCCTGCCGGGCGACTTCGGCAACCCAGCCGTTTCCCTTCTTTCTGTATGAGGCCATTTTCCGTAATCCATCCGTAATATTTCCGTAACAGGTTACGGAAAAAGGGGTGAAAATGCAATGAAATGACAAACTCGACAGGCAGCAAAAAGGCCTGATTTCTATTTAGAAACAGGCCTTTGAGTGCATTTGAAACTAATTGTAACTTTTTGTCGTGGTGCCCACGGAGGGATTTGAACCCCCACGTCTCTCAACACACGGACCTGAACCGTGCGCGTCTACCAATTCCGCCACGTGGGCAATATCTCATCAAGATGACGAGTGTCGAACAATCATGATCATTTTATGTCATACTTGACCGACAGAAGCCCTACATTTTAGCACGATCCAAAAGGAAGTCAATCTTCTTGCGTTTCGATGTGAAAAACGCGAACATTGGGCTTTCTGCACGTGTTTTCGGGCTTTTCAGGTATGCTGGCGATATGCCCGCAGCAGAAATTATTTTTTATCGACCTTATCAGAACGGATCCAATTGAGCCGATATCCTTATCCCATTCCCAGCCGGGAAGAAATTCTTGACGCGCTTCGTGACGCCAAGGGCAGCCAGAGCGCCAAGACGATTGCCAGGGCGCTTCATGTGAAGCGCGGTGAAATTGAGGGGCTGACCCGCCGCCTGGATGCGATGCAGCGTGACGGTCAGCTGAATTTTACCGAAGCCGGCGGCTATACGATCAAAAATTCCACCCGCTTCATTGTCGGGCAGGTTTCAAGCCACCCGGATGGCTATGGCTTTTTGCTGCCGGACGAGGGCGGCGACGATATTTACCTGTCCGAAAAGGAAATGCAGAAGGTGATGAATGGCGATCGCGTACAGGTGCGCGTGATTGCCAGTGACCGCCGCGGGCGTTTTGAGGGAACGATTGTCGAGGTGCTGTCGCGCGCGCATACGCATGTGGTGGGCCGTCTGCTGCACGAAAACGGCACCTGGCTGATTGCGCCGGAAGACCGCCGTATCGTGCATGACATTATTGTCGAAAAGCCGCCGAAAAATGTGCAGGCGGGGCAGTTTGTCAATGCGCAGTTGGTGACGCAGCCGTCGCGCTATTCGCAGCCTCTGGCGCGGGTGGTGGAAGTGCTGGGGGATATGGATGATCCGGGCATCGAGATCGAGATTGCGGTTCGCAAGTTCGGTCTGCCGCATGTTTTTTCTGCGGAAGCGATGCAATTGGCCGAGAGCCTGCCGGATACGGTGCAGCCCGAAGACATGGCAGACAGGGTGGATTTGCGGGATGTGCCTTTTGTGACGATTGACGGCGAGGATGCCCGCGATTTTGATGATGCGGTTTACTGCGAGCCGGTGAAGGACGGCAAGGCAACGGTTTACCGCCTTCTGGTGGCGATTGCCGATGTCAGTCATTATGTGAAGCCGAACGATGCGATCGACAGGGATGCGCTTTTGCGTTCGACTTCGGTTTATTTCCCGCGCCGCGTGATCCCGATGCTGCCGGAAAAGCTGTCTAACGGGCTGTGTTCGCTGAACCCGCATGTGGATCGGCTTTCCATGGTCTGCGATATGGTGGTCAGCGAGGAAGGGGAGGTGACGGCTTACCAGTTTTACCCGGCGGTGATCAAATCGGCCGCGCGCATGACGTATACGGCAGTGGCGGCAATCCTGGAGAGCCCGCGCGGGCCGGAAGCGGCGATTCACGCCGATGTGGTGCCGCATATCCGCAATCTTTTTTCGGTATACCAGGCGCTTTTCGGCGCGCGTGAAAAGCGCGGGGCGATTGATTTCGAGACGGTGGAAACGTATATCGTCAGTAATGCAGAGGGCAAGATCGAAAAAATCCTGCCGCGCGTGCGCAATGACGCGCACAAGCTGATCGAGGAGTGCATGCTGGCGGCCAACGTGAGTGCGGCGGACCTGCTGATCCGGCATCATCATCCGGGGACTTATCGTATTCATGCCGCGCCGGGCAAGGAAAAGCTGGACCAGATCCGCGCTTTTCTTGCACCGCTGGGGTTAAAGCTCACAGGCGGGATGTCACCGCAGCCGTCGGATTATGCCGAACTGATCCGGCAGGTACTGCCGCGTCCGGATGCGCCGCTTTTGCAGACGATGCTGTTGCGCTCGATGCAGCAGGCGGTATACAGCCCGGACAATATCGGCCACTTCGGGCTGGCGTACAAGGCTTACGCGCATTTCACCAGCCCGATCCGGCGTTATCCCGATCTGCTGGTGCATCGCGCGATCAAGGCGATCCTGGCCGGAAAACGGTACGAGCCGAGCGGGATTGACCGGCGTCTCCTGAACAAGAATGTGTCCAATGCCATGCGACGCCAGATGAACAGGGACCGCATGGAAGGCCGCGCTACCGGTACGCCTGAAGATTCGATCTGGCATGCGCTGGGCCTGCATTGTTCGGCCAATGAGCGCCGGGCGGACGAGGCATCGCGCGATGTGGAAGCCTGGCTGAAGTGTTACTTCATCAAGGACAAGCTGGGCGAGCATTTTACCGGGACGATTTCAGGTGTCATGCCCTTTGGCATTTTTGTGCAGCTGGATGACCTGTATATTGAGGGCATGGTCCATGTGACTGACCTGGGGGCGGATTACTATCATTTTGACGAGGTGCGGCATGAGCTGCGCGGCGAGCGTACCGGGGTGCGCTATCAGTTGACGGACCGGGTGACCGTGCAGGTCAGCCGGGTGGATCTCGACAGCCGCCAGATTGATCTGGTTGTGATCAGCGGGCCTTTCAAGACGGGCAAGGATGGCAAAACCCGGGAGGGTACGGCATCCGCGTCGCAGCCGGTTCTTTTTGAGCGTTTCAAAAAGCGGGGTATCGCCCGGATGGGTGAAAAGGGCAATCTGCCGCCACGGGCCAGAGCAGTGAGCGCGAAAGATGACAACAAGCCCGCGTCCTTTTCGGGCAAGCCCAAGTCGGGCCCAAAGAAAGAACAAACGCGTAAACGGAAGCGCCAGCGATGAAAAAAAGTATTGTTTTTGGTTTTCATGCCGTGACAGCGCGGCTGCGCCATGAGGCAGCCTCTGTCGAGGAAATTTATTACGATGCCGACCGATCCGACCGGCGCATGCAGGATCTGTTGCGCCTTGCAAAAGAGGCCGGTGTCCGCGTGATTCCGGCTGACGACAGGCGGCTTTTGAGCCTGGCCGGGACACACCGGCACCAGGGGGTGGTGGCGCGGGCGCAGGCGCTGTCCTTGGCGCGCAATCTGGATGAATTGCTGGATGCTATCGAGGGGCCGCCGCTTTTGCTGGTGCTGGATGGCATCACGGACCCGCACAATCTGGGCGCGTGCCTGAGGGTGGCGGACAGTGCCGGCGCGCATGCGGTGATCGTGCCGCGTGACAAGTCGGTCGGCCTGAACGCCACGGTAGCCAAGGTGGCCAGCGGGGCTGCCGAGACGGTGCCGTATATCACGGTGACCAACCTGGCGCGCTCGCTCAGAGAACTGAAGGAGCGGGATATCTGGGTGATCGGCACAGCCGATGCGGCAGAAAAGTCGCTGTACGATACGGATCTGACAGGGGGCGTGGCGCTGGTCATGGGGTCTGAAGGGGATGGCATGCGCCGTCTGACAAGAGAGACCTGTGACGAACTGATCGGTATCCCGATGTTCGGGCAGGTGGAAAGCCTCAACGTATCGGTGGCGTCAGGCGTATGTCTGTACGAGGCAAGGCGCCAGCGTCTTGTCGCGGCAAAGTAAGGCCGGTACCGGGTTTTCAGGGTTTTTCATTCCAAACGGGTGCAGGAACACAGCAAACACGCTATTATCTGCCTCTTGACCGACTTTTTTGATTTTCATGTTTCGGAATCTTCGCGAAGATATCGCCAGCATTATTGAACGCGATCCGGCCGCCCGGAATACGTGGGAAGTGCTCACGTGCTACCCGGGTTTCCAGGCCATCCTGCTGCATCGCGTTTCTCACTGGCTGTGGCGCAAGCGGTTGCGCTGGCTGGGCCGTTTCCTGTCGCACCTGGCGCGTATTTTCACCGGCATTGAAATCCATCCCGGCGCGGTGATCGGCCGCCGTGTTTTTATTGATCATGGCTATGGCGTAGTGATCGGCGAGACAGCCGAAATCGGGGATGACTGCACGATTTACCAGGGAGTTACGCTGGGCGGCACATCGCTTGCCCAGGGGAGAAAACGCCACCCGACACTGTCTCGTGGCGTGATTGTCGGTGCCGGCGCCAAGATTTTAGGCAATTTTACGGTGGGCGAAAATGCGAAAGTCGGCTCCAATGCGGTCGTGGTACGCGAGATTCCCGCCGGGGCAACGGCTGTAGGCAATCCGGCGCGGATTATCATGCCGTCAGAAGCGGATCAGGGTGATGATGCGGCAACCCGCCTCTTTTCTTCCTACGGCATTACGCTGGATGCGGATGATCCGTTCGTCAAGGCGCTGCGCGGGCTGATCAACAATGCAGCCACGCAGGATACCCAGCTCAAAAACATCAAGCAGGCGCTGGAATCCGCCGGTATCGATTTCGAGAAAGTGCCGGAAAAAGACCGGGTCGACCCGGAGCAGCTCGGCAAGCTGGTGGAATAAGCCGGGCGTCTTTTGCCCCGGCAGCGTCACGGTCAACCTGTTTTTCCAGACGACAAAGGGGCTTTTCAATGCATCATCCATTTTCCCGAACCTGTAGCGTGTCTCTTGCGGGCAGACTTTCTGTCCTCCTGCTTTTCCTTTTCTCCCTGTGCGCGGCGGGCCCGGCCCTGGCCGACAAGACAGCCCAGAGAAAACAGGCGCACAAGGAAGCCGCAGCCTGCCTGGAGCCCATCCAGGGAAAAAGCGAAAAGGAGGTGCAAAAAGCGGATTTCGCGCTTGTGGCCGTGTGCTATGAAAAACTGGCTGAAAAGGGCAATTTCATGGCGCAGCACAATCTGGCTGCGCTTTATGAAATGGGCCTGGGCGTCAAACAGGATCTGGAAAAGGCGGCTGCCTGGTACCGGAAGGCGGCTGACCAGGGTTTTCCGCCATCCCAGACGGGGCTTGCCATGATGCGCCTGCAGGGAAAGGGCCTGGCAAAGGATGAGAAAAAAGCGGCCCGTCTTTTCGAGTCGGCGGCAAAGCAGGGATTTCCTCCTGCCGAATTCTGGATGGGCAATCTTTACATGAATGGCGTGGGGGTGAAGCAGGATTATGCAAAGGCGGCGCACTGGTATGGCAAGGCAGCCGATCATGGTGATGCCCGCGCGCAGCATAACCTGGCGGTGCAGTATTACTCGGGGCAGGGCGTAAAAAAAGATGAGAAAAAGGCCGTTGCCCTCTTCAGGAAAGCGGCAGACCAGGGCTATCCGCCTTCGCAGTTTAACCTGGGGCTGGCGTATGAAGCCGGTTCCGGCGTGAAACAGGACAAGGGCGAGGCGCTGAAATGGTACGGCAAGGCGGCAAAACAGGGCGATAAGGCCGCCGGGCAAAAGCTGAAGGCACTGGGCGGGCAGTAGGCAGAACAGGAAAGACAAAGCCGCATTGCGCATGGATGCAATGCGGCTTTTTTGTGCCTGCAGGAAAAGCTATTTCTTTATGCGCGCTTTGGCATGAGAGGGCTTTGTGGAAGGTTTTGGGATTGCCCTGCTTTTTTTGGCGGTTTTTGCCGTTGCTGCTGTCCGCAGCCGGGATGCCGGTGCAGCCGGGCGGGATTGGCTGCCGGCTTTTCTGTACTGCGCATAATACTGGTCAAGAAGCGCGCGTACCGCGTGGCCGATGCGGGTGTTCGGGCATGTTTTTGTAAGAATATGTATCGATGTTCTCAAACGGCGTGAATTTCTTCCGAAAACCGTTTATCCTTGAACGAACGGAGTATGTGTGACAACGGGATCCGATAAATGAAGGATATGCTGAAAAAAGTGGCACCAGCGGATGCGCTGAAAAAGGCAGCCTCAAGGGCTGCGCGTATCAGGATATCCAAACGGGTCGGTATCAGCATCCTGTGCATCCTGATCTGTCTTCCCCTCATCTATGCCGCCCTGGGTTTCTGGGTGCTGCCATCCTGGATCAAGTCAAAGGCACAAAGCATTGCCTCTGAAAAGCTGCATCGCCAGCTGGTCATCAACAAGCTGGAATTCAATCCCTTTACTTTTACGCTGAACGTGGAAGGGCTCTCCCTGTCCGAAGCGAAAAGCGACGAGCGTTTCGTTTCGTTTGACCAGTTGTATGTCGAGCTGTCCACTTCTTCTGTTCTCCAGATGACACCCGTCGTGACGGAGTTCAAGCTGGTCAAGCCCTTTGTGCGCGTGATCCGCCTGTCAGACAGGGAGCGCAATTTTGACGACATCCTGGCGCTTTTCAAGAAACCGGAAGGCGAGGAAGAAAAGGAAGAAGAGAAAAAGGCCGAACCGGAAAAAAGGCCGCAAAACGCAGAAGAACGGCGGGCAGAGCGGCGAAAGCGTAAATTCGGCATCTACAATTTCCAGATCATCGATGCCCGTATCGAGCTGGAAAACCGGGAAAAAGGCACAAAGACGGTTGTCAGTGATTTCAACGTGGGGCTCCCTTACCTTTATCGCGGCCCCATCCGGGGGATACAGCGTCATGTCGAGCCGCATTTCGAGGCGCTGATCAATGGCAAGAAGCTGGAGATTCTCCGTGAAAAACCGTCCGAGGACAGCCGTGACCGGATATTGAATCTCAACATGGACAATATCGATCTGAAACGGATCTTCAATTATGTCCCCTTCCATCCGGCTTACAAGTTCAATGAGGGTTGGCTGGATCTGCGCCTGTCGCTGTATATTCACCGCCCGAGAGACGGGCAGACGACGATGGATGTCGGCGGGCGGGTGACGGTGCGTTCCGTTCACATGACCCAGCACGGCAAGCCGCTTTTTGATCTCGAAAAACTGGATCTGCAACTGGGAACCAATTCGCCGGTGAAGGGGGAGTACCGGGTCGACAAACTGGAAATCATCAAGCCGGAATTCCATGCCATCAGCGATAAAAACGGGGTGCTGAACTTTGCCAACCTGCTGGCGCATGCCGACAAGGTGGTGGCGCCTGTCGAGGATGAAGAGGAACAAAAGGGCAAGGCCGGGGTACAGCGCGCTTCGATGAAACCGGGCCAGGAAGGCGCCGTCATACCGGCCTCGGCGGAAACCGGCGGGGAGCCTGAACCAAAGGGCTTCACCTTTGCGCTCAAGGAACTGGTCGTGAAAAAGGGGCGTTTTCGCTATGCCGACCAGTCTGACGCCATGCCGCTGGATGCGGCGGCCAATGGTTTTGACCTGACCGTCAATGATGTCCTGCTGGATTCAGCCAAACGCGAGATCAGCATTGCCCGCATTGCATCGTCCTCAACGGCGGTGGATGTCGCCTTTGCCAAAGAACGCGGCAGGGCGCCGGAAAAGCCTGATGAGGACAAGTCAAAGAAAAAAGCCAAAGAGGGTGAGGGGTATACCCTGCGCCTGGCCAAACTGGAAATCGCCAACTGGTCAGCCAGGCTGAAAAACAGCAATACGGCTGATTTTGCCGCGCTGCCGGTGTCAGCCACGTTGAATAAATTCGGCCTGACGGTCAGTGATGCCGAAGTGGACCTGAACACGCATGCCGTAAAGGTGGGGCAGATACAGTCAGGCGGCGGCAGCTTTGATGTGGCGCTTCACAGTGGCGCGACGCCTGCTTCCGGCAGGAAGGCGGAGAAAAAAGATGACGCCTCTCCGGCCTTTACCGTGCAGGTCGGCAAGCTGGGCATCACCAACTGGAACGGCAAGGTGAAAAACACCAGTGCCCGCGATTCGGCGTCACTGCCTTTTTCGGCTGCCATCAGCCGCCTGGGCATCACGGTGGAAAATACGGAAGTGGACCTGAAAAACGAGACAGTTTCGGTGGGGTTGGTCCAGTCGTCCGGCGGCAGCTTTGATGTCACCCTGGATGACCATCCTGCCGGCAACAGGGCCCCGGCAGCAGAAAGCGGTGGCGCAGCCTTCAATATCAGCGTGGGACAGGTCGCGATTGCCAACTGGTCAGGCAGGCTGAAAAACAACAATCAGGGAGACATGGCGTCACTGCCGGCATCCGCGAGTATCAGCAAGTTCGGGCTGACGGTGGACAAAACGCAGGTCGATATGAAGGCGCACAAGGTTTCTGTCGGGCAGGTTCGTTCGACGGGCGGCAGCTTTGACATGCTGATGGAAAACCATGCGCCGAAAGCACCGGTTGCCGGCGCATCCGCCAAAACAGATTCAGCGCCGTATCACATCCGGATCGGCAAGGTGGATGTGGCCAACTGGTCCGGCAAGGTCAAAAACAGCAACCGGCATGATCCGTTCGAGATGCCGTTTTCCGCCACGCTGACGAAGCTGGGCGTGACGGTGGACAATGCCGAGGTCAACCTGAAGGACCAGACGGTTACGGTGGCCAGTGTCAGTACGAAGGGCGGCCATGCCGATGTGGATATCGAGCCCTGGAAGAAACCGACCAATGTGGGCAAGCGCGCGGCAGCGCGGGCGGCGCTTCTGACATCCATCATCGAGGCGAAAAAGGCGCAGGCGGCAGACGGGCTTGCCATCAGTGTCGGCAAGGTGGCGGTATCCGGCTGGTCTGCGCGGATGAAAAACAGGAACCCGACGAATCGTGCCGGTATGCCGATTTCGGGGCGTGCCAACCAGATTGACCTGGCGGTAAACAATATCAGGCTGGATACGAAAAAACGCGATATCCGTATTGGCGAGATTGCCTCAAAAGGCGTGGTCCTGATGGGGCAGCTCGAAAAGCATGAGAAATGGGATCCCAAAAAAGCGGCTGGAGGCGGCAAGCCTGTTGATATGCCATCCGACGCCCCGTATAACGTGCAGATCGACAAGCTGGCTGTTTCCGGCTGGTCCGTGAAGGGCCGCAATATCAACCTGAAGAATCCGCTGGGCGGTTCCATTACCGGCCTTTCCGTGACGGGGCAGAATCTGTCATCAACGCCCGGCCAGTCCAGCCAGTTTTCCGTGCGGGCGACGGTCGACAAGACCGGCAAGTTTGCGGCTGACGGCAAGGTGGGGATTTCTCCGCTCTCGGTTGACCTGGCGCTGGACATGAAGGATCTGAGCATTGTCGCCATCCAGCCGTATATCGAGGATTATGTCAACCTGACACTGAACCGCGCCAACCTGTCTTTGACCGGCAACCTGGTGCTGAAGGAAAACAGGGACGGTACCCTGGAAGGCGGATACAGGGGAGATGTCACCGTGGCGCAGTTAAGGACGGTTGACCAGATCAACAAGGATTCCTTTATCCGCTGGAACAACTTTGCCTTAAAGGATGTCGATGCGAAATTCATGCCGCTTCTGGTCAATGTCAAGGAAGCCGAGCTGAACAATTTCTTTGCCCGCGTGATCCTGAACCCTGACGGGCGCCTGAACCTGCGCAATATCCTGCGGAGTGATGCCGGCGGGCTGACCAGCCTGACTGAATCTGAAAGTGAGCTTGACGATCTGGCCGATGCCGGGGATGGCAAGGAAAGCCAGGTGCAGACCAAAGGCAATGTGACCACAGGGACGGTCAGGCCGGATGCCGATGGCGCGGATGCGAGCCAGCCGGTCATCCTCGTGGAAAGGCTGACGCTGAAAAAAGGCCGGGTCCGTTTTACCGACAACTTCATCAAGCCGAATTACACAGCCAATATTTCGGAACTGGAAGGCACCGTGACCGGTTTTTCCTCTGATCCCAGCAAGTTTGCCAAGCTGGATTTGCGCGGGCAGGTCAACAAGGCGCCGCTGATCGTGGCCGGTACGATCAGCCCGTTAAGAGAAAAACTGGCGCTGGATGTGAAAGCCCAGGTCAGGGGCATGGAACTGGCGCAGTTCAGTTCGTATACAACGAAATACATCGGCTATGGCATCGACAAGGGCAAGCTGTCCTTTGACGTGGAATACAAGCTGGACGAGGGGGTACTGGTTGCGCAAAACAGGCTGATCCTGGACCAGTTGACCTTTGGCGAGAAAGCCGAGGGAGAGCCGGTGACAAGCCTGCCGGTTGAGCTGGCGGTATCGCTTTTGAAAGACGGCAATGGCGTGATCGACATCAACCTGCCTATCGGCGGTTCGCTGGATGATCCGGAATTTTCCATTGGCGGCATTTTAGCCAAGGTTTTCCTGAGTTCGCTCAAGCGGGTGATCCTGGCGCCTTTTGCTTTCCTTTCCATCAAGTTTGGCGGCGGGGCTGAAATGGCCTGGCTGGAATTCGAGCCGGGCAGCTTTGTGATTCCAGAAAAGGAACTTCCCAAGCTGGAGGCCATGGCAAAAGCCTTTGCCGAGCGTCCCGAACTGAAGCTGGACATTACCGGGCGTTATGATCCTTCGGCAGACCGGGCCGGCCTGGCAAAGGCGGGTATCCAGCGCAAGGTCCGCGCTCTCAAGCGCAAAGACCTGCAGGAAAAAGGGCAGACAGTCATGATGAACCAGTTGAAGGTCGAAGACAGCGAATATCCGGAACTGCTTGAACGCGTTTACAAGGATGAGGATATCAAGAAGCCGCGCAATTTCATCGGCATGCAGAAGAAACTGTCGGTTCCGGAAATGGAAAAAGTGATGGTTGATGGTTATGAAGCGACCGAGGAAGAATTCCTGGCCCTGGCCTATCAGCGTTCGGAGCGGGTCAAGGTCTGGCTGGTGGAGCAGGGCAAGATCGCGGATTCCCGGATTTTCCTTCTGGCGAGCAAGGCCGGTGAGGCGGGTGAAAACGGGGAATCAGCCGCCCGTGTCGATTTTGCCATACAGCAATAACACAGCAAACACATGCTATTATAATTCTCGTGTGACAGTCGCCCTCTGTCGCCTTCCCTGTTACGGTCCAGTCTTTCTGGAGAGGCTGTATGAAAAAACCTGATATTACAAAACTGAAGACGTTTGCCCTGTCTTTTTTTTCCCGGTATCGCCGAAAGATCATTATCGGCGCATCGGCGTTTTTCTGTATCCTGTTTATCAGCGGCCTTTGCGGCTGGCTTTTCCTTCCTGGATATATCAAGGACAAGGCCGAACAGGCGGTGGCGGAATCGCTTCACCGGAAACTGACGATAACGGAGGTCAGTTTCAACCCGTTTTCCCTTTCCGTCACATTAAAGGGGGTGACGCTGAGCGAAAAAGAGAGTGAAGAAACCTTCGTTTCTTTCGACAGGCTCTATGTCAATCTGTCGACACTTTCCGCCATCACGATGTCACCGGTCATCAAGGCGGTCGAGCTGGAAAATCCCTATATCCATTTTTCGCGCCTGAACAAAAACGAATACAACATCAGCGATTTTATCGAGATGGCCATGAAGCCGGACGAGCCGGACAAGAAGCCGTTTTCGTATTCGGTCAACAATATCCAGGTGGATGGCGGCAGGATCATTTTTGATGATCACCCCATGAAAGCGCAGCACAGGATCGAGGAAATCAGCATACGGATTCCCTATATTTCTTCCAGGCTTTCCCGGGTTGAGACCTTTATCGAGCCGCACCTGAGTGCGCTGGTCAACGGGACAAAAATGGAGCTGTCCGGAAAAACCCGGCCCTTTGCCGAGGACAAGGAAACCATTTTCAGCCTGGACCTGAAAAATGTCGAATTGCCGCGATACATGGAGTATCTGCCGTACAAGCCGGATTTTCATCTGGCCAAAGGCAGCCTGAATGTGGATTTGAACCTGCACTTTACCCAGTACCAGACGAAGCCGTCCGAACTGGATATCAGCGGAACAGCGGAACTCCATTCCCTGCTGGTGACTGACCTGGCCAAAAAGCCGATGCTGGGTTTGGGCAGGCTGGCGGTCAAAATGGAAAAGAATGCGATTTTTGCCAGTGATTACAATATCGCAAAGATCGAACTGTCGCAGCCCGAGGTATATGTCGTCAACAGTGCGGACGGTTATCTGAATCTCATGAACCTGGCGCCGAAGGCCGAAAAAGGCGCGGCAGCAAAGGCAGACCAGGACAGCAAGGAGGAAAAAAGCCTTCCGCTCAAGCTGGCCTTAAAGCAGTTTGTCCTGACGGACGGCAAACTGAGCTATACCGATTATGGCACGGGCATGCCGTATAGCGTGACAGCAGGCAAATTCAATCTGACGGTGGATGATGTTGCCGTGGATACGGGAGCCCGGTCAGCGCGCATCGGCAAAATCGCGTCAGACAGCGCGGCCATTGAAATGGCCCTGGAAAAGAAACAGGGGGGACATGCTTCCTCCAGGGCGAAACCGGATTCGGGTTCATCCGCTTTCGGGGTGGATATCGGCAGCATCGATATCAGCGGCTGGTCGGCCCACATGCAGAATAAAAACCTGAAAAAGCCGCTGGGGGCGCAGATTACCGGGCTGGCTGTGAATGCACAGGATATTTCGACAGCGCCGGGTAAAACCAGCGCCCTCAAGGTATCTGCCGGCGTCGACAAGAAGGGACATATTCTCGTAGAGGGCAAGCTCGGCGTGTCGCCGCTTTCGGCTGACCTGGCCGTGGATCTGAAAAATGTCAGCATTGTCGCCCTCCAGCAGTATATTGATGAACACGTCAACCTGACACTGCGCCAGGCGGATGTTACGACAAAAGGACGCCTGACACTTGCCACGGGAAGAAGCGGGGCGCTTTCAGGTGAGTACAGCGGCGATGTCAGCCTTGGCAATCTCCTGACAACGGACCAGATCAAGGGCGACCAGTTTGTCCGCTGGAAGGATCTGTCCTTAAAGCAGATGCAGGTGAAACTGTCTCCTTTCTCGCTTACGGCCAAACGGGCTGATCTGAACAGTTTTTATGCCCGCCTGATCCTTAACGCGGATGGCCGGCTTAACCTGCAGAATATCCTGCGCAGTGAAGCTGGCGGCAAGAAGAGCCTGACAGAAACGGAAGAGCATTTTGATTTCACGGCGGCGATAGAGCAGCCCGACAAGGCGGCTGGAAAGCAGGAGCAGGCAACAACCCCGCCGCAGACAGCCGTGGCCGCCCAGCCGGAAGCGGGTGTCGCACAGGCAGAAAGCGGAAAGCAGGCTGAAGCCGTGGCCGCTGAGGCACAACCGGAAGCGCCTGTGCAGGCAGCCGGGGAGACCGTGGATATGGAAACGAATGAACCGGTAGCCGCGCCGCCCGTTGCGAAGGCGCCTGTCGATCTGCCGCCGATCCGGATTGATCGTTTCCAGTTGACCAACGGGCGGGTCCGCTTTACCGACAATTTCATCAAGCCGCATTACACGGCCGATATGAACAAGGTGCACGGCGTGATTACCCGGATAGCCAGTACCGGCAATGCCATTGCCGTCGTGGATATCAAGGGGCAGGTCAACCGGGCGCCGCTGACGGTGACCGGCAGCCTCAACCCGTTTAACCCGGCGCTGTCTCTCGAGCTGGAAGGGCATGTCAAGGGAATGGAACTGGCGCAGTTCAGTTCGTACTCGACCAAGTATGTGGGTTATGGCATCGAGAAGGGCAAGCTTTCCTTTGATGTGCAGTACAAGGTGGAAGAGGGTGAACTCCATGCGGAAAACCGGCTGGTTCTGGATCAGCTGACTTTCGGGGAGAAAAGCGAGAGCAAGCCGGTGATCAGCCTGCCGGTGCAGCTTGCCGTCAATCTGCTCAAGGATGGAGACGGGGTGATCGATATCAACCTGCCGGTGTCCGGTTCGTTAAATGATCCGGAGTTTTCCGTGGGGGGCATTGTTTTCCGCGTGATTGTCAACCTGGTCAAGAAAGTGATCACGTCACCTTTCTCGCTTTTGTCCGCGGCTTTCGGCGGCGGGGAAGAGCTTTCCTGGCTGGAGTTTGCACCCGGTTCGACGGATATTTCCGATGCCGGAGTGGAAAAACTCACCACGCTGGTCAAGGCGTTAAAGGGGCGTCCCGGATTGAAGCTGGATGTTACGGGATGCTATGCCCCGGATGCTGACAAGGAAGGGCTGGCGAGAAAGGCGATCAACCGGAGAGTGCGTGAGCTCAAGAGGAAGGAAATGGGCGCCGAAGGGGAAAGCCTGCGCCTGAGTGAAATCAAGGTCAGCGACAAGGAATACGCCAAGCTGTTAAAAGAGGTATACAGTGATGCCGATTTCAAGAAGCCGCGTAATTTTATCGGGTTCCAGAAATCGCTGCCCGTTGCGGAAATGGAAAAGCTGATGATCGAAAATTATGCCGTCTCGGAAGAAGAATTCATGGGACTGGCGGACAAGCGTGCCGCCAACGTCAAGGCATGGCTGATGGAAAAAGGCGAGATACCGGAGGAACGGGTTTTCATCCAGGCAAGCAAGAGCAAATCCGGTGACAATGCCACCCGTGTGGATTTTTCGCTGCACTAGACCTGTCGCGGGCATGATGTATTGGCCGTGCCTTGTCCGGGGTTGCGGTAATGTTTCACCAGGAATCACCCGTCTCAAAGGGTGACGTGTTTTTTCATTGATTCAGGGAGGATATGATGCGAAAAATTCTGATAATGCTGCTGGCCGGTTTTTTTGTCACAGCGACAGCACAGGCGGCAACCTGCGAGGAGCAGGCGGCCGAGAAAAAACTGCATGGCGCTGCCCAGGCCAGTTTTATCAAGAAGTGCGAAAAAGATTCAGTGCAGAAAGCCTGTGAAGACAAGGCGGCTGAAAAGAAACTGCATGGCGCTGCCAAAAACAGCTTTGTGAAAAAATGCGTAACGGATGGCAAGGCCGCCAGTGCGGCAGAGCGCTGTGAGGCGCAGGCAGCCGAAAAGAAACTTCATGGCGCCGCCAAAAACAGCTTCATCAAGAAGTGTGTTGAAACAGCGTCAAACTGATTTCACAGTCAGATAAGCAGTTCCAGCAGTTGATTCAAGGGCAGGGGCCTGTAATACAGGTACCCCTGCATCAGGTTGCATCCCCACCGCTGCAGGTATTGTGCCTGCACTTCTGTTTCCACACCCTCGGCAATGAGGGTCATATCCAGTCCCTGTGCAATCGAGATGATGGCTAAAACGACAGGATAATCACCATCCAGCTGGGCGATTTCACTGACGAAGGAACGGTCAATCTTGATGGTCTGGATGGGGAACCGGTGCAGGTACGCCAATGAGGAATATCCTGTGCCGAAATCATCAATGGCAATTTCCACACCGACGGCGCTGAGTTCGTTGAGCTGGGCGATGGCATTGGCCGGGTTGCGGATGCAGATGTTTTCCGTGATTTCCACCTGGATCAATTCAGACGGGATGTCATGCCGCCGAAAGGCTTCTTTCATTTTTCTCGGGCAGTCGCAGCGGTCCAGGTACTGCGGCGAAAGATTGATTGAAATTGGAATGGTCCGGCGTTTCAGGGTGCGGGAAATATGGATGTCGTAGCAGACGGCTTCGAGCATCCAGTCGGTAATCGGGATAATGAGGCCGTTTTCTTCCGCGAAAGGCAGAAATTCACCAGCAGACAAAAGCCCCCGCTCCGGATGGTTCCAGCGCATGAGCGCCTCGGCACCCACAATATTTCCTGTGGAGAGATCAACCTGTGGCTGGTAGTACATTTCCAGCTCGTTGTTTTCCAGCGCACGTCGCAAGGCATGCTGGTGCGACAGGGTCAGGTGGGGAGCCTTGGCCATGGTGTGATCGTAAAACATGATGCCGTTTTTACCCTGCGACTTGACCTGGCTCATGGCGGTGTCCGCGTTGCCGACCAGTTCTTCCACAGTCTGTCCGTCTTCGGGATAAATGGCAATGCCGATACTGGCAGAAATGGTCAGGACCTCGTTTTCTCCGGTTTCAAAGGGCGTGTTGAGGGTTTCCAGGCAACGCATGGCGATATCCTGTACACGCCGTGCTTCTGACAGGCCCGGCAGGGCCAGAACAAATTCATCGCTGCCCAGGCGCGCCACGATATCGCTGTATCGCGCAATGTCTTTCAGGCGGGATGCAACCTTTTTCAGGATGAGGTCGCCTTTGACGTGACCAAGCGAATCGTTGATCAGCTTGAAGCGGTCCAGATCGATAAAGAGAATGGTCAGGCCAACCTGGTATTTTTTGGCATTCTGCAACTCCATATCCAGTTTTTCGTTCAACAGAATACGGTTGGGCAATCCTGTCAGCGCATCGTAATGTGCATGGAAGGAAATGATTTCTTCTGCCCGCTTGTTGTCAGAGATGTCCCGCGCGATGACGTAGGTTCCCCTGATCTGGTGTGACGATGAAATGGAAAACTGCAGGCTCATCAGTGTCAGGGAAAACGGGGTCGGATGCGTGTCATCCTTGGCGCGAAGACGCAGCTCGATCTGCTGGACAGGCTCACTCTTGCGCTTGAGGATGGATTCGGCCCGTTCCATGTCGCTTTCATGAATCAGCGTGGAGTAATGCTTGAGGGAGAGTTCTTCCGGCCGGTATCCCAAAAGGGCAGTAACACTTTCGTTGATAAAAGTGATCTGGCCGCGTTCATTCAGTGTGCATACAATGTCCGGCACATGCTCGATCAGGCCGCGATAGAGTTGTTCTGAGTATTGCAACTGAAGTGATATGGAGCAGTTCTTGATTTCCAGAAAACGCTTTGAAACCGCATTTCTCACGTCATAGAGGAGCTCTTCCGGCGAATAGGGCTTTTTCAGGAAACTGTAGGCGCCCCGTTTATAGGCTGTTTTTGCTGCCTGGTTGTCCGTCATGCCGGAAAGGGCAATGATTTCGGTCTTGAATTCCTGTTTTTTGATGAAATCCATCAGGAGGTAACCATCCAGATCCGGCAGGTCCAGGTCAAGCAGGATCAGGTCAAAACGGTCTTTTTTCAAGAGACGGAGCGCTTCCAGGCCGGATGATGCCGTAGCGGTTTCAGAAGGATATTCTTCAAAAACTGCCAGAATGCTTGAGAGGTGCTGGGGTTCATCATCCACCAGGAGAATGCGGGGAATGAAAGGCGCTTCAATTGTGTCTGTCAGAAAAAGATTCTGGGGGAGTGTTATCGTTATATTTTCCACAGGATCACCTATTACAGGGTTGTTACGGTCTTGCTTTTTTCTGCTGCCACGGCCGGGAGCAGCAAATCGAATGTTGTTCCGCTGCTGTCGGACTGGCAACTGATGATGGCCTCGATTTTGTTTAACAGACTGTAAACGATACTCAATCCCAGTCCGTGGTGGTCTTTTCCTTTGGCTGTCGTTGCAGGCTGAAAAAGATTTTTCAGGATTTCTTCAGGGATGCCGGGTCCGGAGTCCCGCACGGCAAGGGCATAATATTTCTGGCCGTCCTGCTCGTGCAGACCCTTGTGGGTAATGATGATGGAGCCGCCATCCGGCATTGCCTCCACCGCGTTTTTAACCAGATTGACCAGAACCTGTTTGAGCAGATTTTCCGGTGCGTATACCTGCATGTTTTCCGGCAGGAGTGAAGAAGCATGGGTAATCAACTGGATGTTGTCAGGAATGAATTCGGTTTCATGAAACAATCCGACGACCTCTTTTACCAGGGCCTTGATATCCGTTATCTGTGTTTGCGCCGTGGTGGAGTAGGCCGGGTTGCCCATTTCATCGACCAGGGTGCCAAGGCGGTCGATTTCCTCGTTCAGGATGGAAATGACCTGTTTTCCCTTTTTTTCTTCGCCAAGCTGTTTGTTGAGAACAAAGAGGTAGTTGCGGATGACGGCCAGCGGGTTATTGATTTCGTGTGCCATTTCGCGGGAAAGCCGGCGATGTTTTTCTTCCGCCAGGGCGACTTTGTCCTGAATGGTTTTCTTGACTTCCTGGATATGCTGCCACGCTGAAATAAACTGCTGCCCGAAGTAAATCAGGCGGTATTTATCAATACGCAGTTCCTCCAGCTTTTCTTTGGCGATACTGGCAAAGATGAGTCCGGGGCACTGGTTGTTCCCCGCCAGGGGAAGCAGTATCCAGCTTTCACCTCCCAGGAGCCTGGCCATGTTTTTTTCCGGTGTCAGGGAAAAGCCATCCATGCTTTCGATAAATTCCGGCAGCATTTCGGCGCAGGCGCGTGCAATGCTGCCTTCTGAAGGCGCAGAAACGGAATGGCCAAGCAACTGGTCCAGCGCCTTGTTGACGGCCACGATCCTGCAGGCATCCTTTTCGTCTCCCCGGCAGAGCAGGATGGCGCTTTTCAACGAAAAAAGGGCGCTGGCGGCCTTGAGTGCCGCATCCTGCAGGTCGGAGAGGGTTTTGCTTTTCTGGAAAAAATGTCCCAGTTCGGACGCCTGTATCAGGTTGGACAGTTCCTGGTTCAGCTGTTGCTGCACCGGAGACAGCGGTACAGGTGGCGCTTTAGGGGTGACCGTTTCTATGTTGGAAAGGTCCATGCCCAGATGGCTTGCCGCTTCGCGGAAATCCTTGTCTGCCTCAGCCACGATCTGCATGGCGATCTGGGATGAAAACTGGTAATTGCGGGCAATGAGTTCAATTGCCGGATCATCGGGATTGCATTCGGCGAGCCGGTTGGCCATATGGACCAGTTGTGTCAGCCTGCCTGGCAGTGCATGGGGTTGGGCGGCAGCATGGTGAGAGGCGACACTGTCAATGAAGGCAGGGTCAAATTTCCATTGGCGGATGAGCCAGGTTCCTGCTTCCGCATGGTCGATACCTAAAACCGCGCGTTCCTGCTCACACAGTTCTTCTGTATCCGGCAGGTAAAAGAGGTTGTGATACAGATCCGGCACAACAACCAGCAGCGCCAGGCGTCCGATATCGTGCAAGAGGCCGGCAAGATAGGCTTCATCAATGTTGGCATGCCCCATGTGCCATGCCGCCTTTCGGGCGATGACGGCGGTTTTCAGTGAATGCCGCCAGAAAAATCGCAGGTCATGGTCGCGGAAAACGGGCAGGTAATTGAAGTTCTGGTAAACGGATTCATTGATGATGAGCATGCGGACCAGGTGCGTGCCCAGTGTAATGAGTCCCTGGTCAAGGCGGGTTTGCTGTCCGAGATGGCGATAGGCAGGGCTGCTGGCCACCTGCAGGATTTTGTGTGCGATGGCTGGTTCCTGCTCAATGAGATTGGCCAGATCGGAAATAGTGGTGTTGTCACTCTGGCAAAGTGCCATCAGCCTGATAAGGACATGTGGCAGGGAGGGCAGACGTGCTGTCGAAAGCCGGCTCAGAATTTCGGTTTTCAGTGCGGACATGTTGGGTGGTGCTCCATGCTCAGACAAATGGGGTGCAACAAAAGGGTGAGCCTGCTATGTTGCCGAATTAATAACTGTTGATCAAAAAATAACATAAAAAGGCATGCTTTCACGCCTTTCAGACAATTTTTTTAACACATCACATGTTAATTTATTTGCAACGCACTGAATTAATTAATTAATTTTTTTGTTGTATAAAGGCGACAGGATGAGGCTTCAGAGAGGAAGTTGATCCTTTCTGCTTAATAAACGGGCAGGCGGAAAATTGGGTGAAGGACAAAAAATCGGGTTTATGTCGCTTTTTTAAAGGGTTTGCTGAGGTATGGCGAGCCGGCAAGGCCAAATCGCCAGGGGACATCCACGGCTTTGGATATGCCGATGCGGGGACCGGCAATAACCTTTGCCGGATGGCTGGCGGGCAGGAGTGACAGATGCGGCGCATCAAGCGGAAGGCCATTCAGTTCACGGGTAATGCCCAGGGCCTGGCAGATGCGGCCGGGGCCGGCGCACAGCAGACGGGGGTTTTCTGTTTTACGCCGTGCCTGCATGGTGTGAATGCCATGGGTGGGTTCAATGGCGCGAATCAGGACTGCCGCGCCGTGGCCTTTTTCACGGCAGGTGAAATTGACGCACCAGTGAATGCCGTAGGAGCGGTAAACATAAATGCAGGCAGGCTCGTCAAACATGACGGCATTTCGCGGTGTCGGTCCCGCATAGCTGTGCGAGGCCGGGTCTGTCCGGTCATAGGCTTCGGTTTCGACGATGATGCCGCCCACGCCATCCACAAGAAAAGTCGTGCCGATCAGCTGGCGCGCGACCAGATCGGCGTTCTGTGAGAAATCGATGAAGGAAAAGGCGGGAGCCATCGTTTTCTTATGGTTGTTTCCTGCTGCCGGAGCCGCAACAAAACCGGCGAGGCGCAGGCCCTGCCGGGTACCGGCAGTCACAGCAGGTTTACTGGCTGACTGTATGCGTGATGAACTGGCCGTCAGCCGTCATTTCAAGCCAGCCGCCTCTTTTATCCGCGCCATCCAGGTCCCAGTCCGGTAAAACGTAACGTTTGCCCGGGCCGTGTTCATGTATGCCGGGACGGTGGGTGTGCCCATGAATGAAGGCAGCGGCCCCGGTCTGGCTAAAGACATCATCAATGGCGGATGCGGTGACATCCCAGACGCTGTCGGACTTGGTTTCGTTTTCCTTTTTGCTGTCTTTTCTGAAACTTTCAATGGTGAGCTTGCGCTGTTCCAGCGGCATGGAAAGAAACTGCTGCTGCCATTGCGGGTTTCGGACCATCATGCGGAACTTGATGTAATCCGGGTCTTCCAGGCACTGGGCATCGCCGTGTGCAACAGCGATTTTCCGGTTTCCGATAATGACATCGTGAAGGTCCGGCAGGAAGGTGGCGCCGCTTTCAGCTGCAAACCGGTCTCCGGCAAGGAAATCCCGGTTGCCGGGAACCCAGTAGACGGCGACACCGGCATTGGAAAGCTGGCGGATGGCATTGAGGATGCGGCGGTTATAGGGGTGCTCAATGTCATCATCGCCGGCCCAGTATTCAAACAGGTCGCCCAAGATATACAGCCTTTCGGTTTGCATGGCCTCGTTTGCCATGAAATCGAGAAATGCGCTGGTGGTTCTGGGACTCGCTTCGGTCAGATGCAGGTCTGATATGAAGAGGGCCTGGCTTTTGGCCTGTTTTGCAGTGGTGCCGGCGTTCATTTTTTCCTTTCCTTATTCAGCGTCTTCAACTTCTTCGGCTTTTTCAATGATCACATCGTTTTTGGGCACATCGGCGTGCATGCCGCTTCGGCCGGTTTCAACAAGCTTGATGGCATCGACGATATCCTGTCCTTCGACAACTTCACCGAATACGGCATAGCCCCAGCCATCCTGGCCGGGATAGTCGAGAAAGTGGTTGTCGTTGACGTTGATGAAGAATTGCGCCGTAGCGGAATGCGGGTCCGGGGTGCGTGCCATGGCAAGGGAATAACGGGTATTCTGCAGGCCGTTGTCTGCTTCGTTTTCAACCGGGTCATTGGTGGGTTTCTGGTTCATGCCGGGTTCGAATCCGCCTCCCTGGATCATGAAGTCGTTGATGATACGATGGAAAATAGTGCCGTCATAGTGGCCGGCGCGAACATAGGTCAGGAAATTTTCAACAGTTTTCGGCGCCTTTTCAGCATGAAGCTTGATCTTGATGTCGCCATGATTGGTGTGAAGGATTACGGCCATGATGTTTTTCCTCGTTATGTATAAGGTGTTTGTTCAGTCAAAAACGGCGCCCTGAACGCTGCCCGGAAAATCGGGGCTGGCGATCTGTTGTGGCAGGAGCAACCGGAGGTATCATCCAAAATGAAGGCCGGTGACAAAAGGGAGCCGCTTGAGCCGTTCATTTTTTCAATCGTGTCATTCTAACAAATTCTCATGGTGACATTGCCTTAATTTTGGGAGTCGATCATCCGGGAGAGGCGCATTCACGCAGAGAGGAGTATAAAATGTGCAGGACACTATCCATTTGGGCCTGCGCCACAGTAAAATAGATATCTTTTTGCTGTTTTGCGACCTCTCGAGAAGTATTCCATGAGTGATTTACAGATTTACAATTCCCTGACGCGAAGTCAGGAGGTTTTCACGCCGATTGAACCCGGAAAAGTGCGGATGTATGTATGTGGCATGACGGTTTATGACTTCTGCCATATCGGCCATGCGCGGATGATGCTGTCATTTGATATTGTCTACCGGTGGTTAAAGGCGCTCGGGTACGAGGTCACGTATGTCCGCAATATCACGGACATCGATGACAAGATCATTACGCGGGCGGCAGAGAATCGCGAAACGATGCTGGACCTGACAACCCGTTTCATCCGCTTCATGCATGAGGATATTGCCGCGCTGGGCATTCTCCCGCCGGATCATGAGCCGCGCGCAACGGATTATGTGCCGCAGATGCTGGCGATTATCGAAAAACTGGAGGCCAGGGGACTGGCATACCGTTCGGCTGAAGGGGACGTCAATTATTCCGTCCGTGATTTCAGGGATTATGGCAGGCTCTCAAACCGCTCGCTGGACGACCTGCGCGCAGGAGAGCGTGTGGATGTGAATACCGGCAAGCGGGATCCCCTGGATTTCGTGTTATGGAAGGCGGCCAAGGCAGAAGAGCCGAATGAGGCGAAATGGGATTCAAAATGGGGGCCGGGGCGTCCGGGCTGGCATATCGAGTGTTCCGCCATGTCCTGCCAGTTGCTGGGCGAGCATTTTGATATTCACGGCGGCGGGGCTGACTTGCAGTTTCCCCACCACGAAAACGAGATTGCCCAGTCAGAGGGTGCCAGTGGTCACAAGTTTGTCAATTACTGGATGCACAATGGTTTTGTCCGCGTGGATGATGAAAAGATGTCCAAGTCGCTGGGCAATTTCTTTACCATCCGCGAGGTATTGCAAAAATATGATGCCGAGGTGCTGCGCTTTTTCGTGATCCGCACACATTACCGCAGCCCGCTGAATTATTCAGATGCCCATCTGGATGATGCAAGGGCCGGTCTTGCCCGGCTTTATACCGCGTTAAAAGACATGCCTGTCGAAAATGCCGCTGTTGACTGGAGTGAGGCTTATGCCCGGCGTTTTGCCGATGCGATGAATGATGATTTCAATACGCCGGTTGCCGTTGCAGTTCTTTTTGAGCTGGCAAATGAAGTCAACCGCACGCGCTCTGCCGGCCAGGCCCGGCAACTGAGAGCGCTGGCGGGTACGCTTGGCATTCTCCAGCGCGACTCACGCGAGTTCCTGCAGGGCGGTGATGATGTTGATGAAGCGCGGATCGTGGCATTGATTGAGGCAAGAACGGCGGCAAAAAGTGCCAGGAATTTTGCTGAAGCAGACAAAATCAGGGATGACCTGCTGGCGGAAGGTATCGTGCTGGAGGACAGGCCCGGTGGCGTGACCGAGTGGCGGCGCGCATGAGTGGAGCCAAAAAGGCCGGCGCGCCGGCACAAATGCCGTCTTACTGGAAAGAGGCGACAGCCGAACTGGCCAAACGCGACCGTATCATGCGCAAGCTGATTGCGCAGACCGGCGACAGCTATCCGGCAAAGCGGGGTGATCCGTTCAAGACGCTGACCCGCTCGATTATCGGGCAGCAGATATCGGTCAAGTCGGCCGAATCCATCTGGCTGCGTTTCAAGGAGGTTTGTCCGACCTGTTCGCCGGTCAATGTGATGAAAACCGGTGCGGAGAATTTTCTGAAATGCGGGCTGTCAAAGCGCAAGACAGAATATGTGATGGATCTGGCAGGGCATTTCAGGAAGCGGACCGTTCATCCGGAAAAATGGGCGGAAATGAGCGATGAAGAGATTATTGCCGACCTGACCCGGATTCGCGGTATCGGCCGCTGGACAGCGGAAATGTTCCTGATCTTTAATCTGCATCGCCCGAATGTGCTGCCTTTGGACGATGTCGGGCTGATCAAGGGGATCAGCACAGCCTATTTTTCAGGCGAACCGGTCACCCGCATGGAGGTGCGGGAACTGGCGTCGAACTGGCAGCCCTGGTGTACCGTGGCAACCTGGTATTTATGGCGCAGCCTGATGGCAATTCCGGTAGAATACTAGCTCATTCAGACCATCGCAGCCTGAAAAACAGCTGCTGAAAATAACACTTTGACCGGCAAACAATTAGTCATTACAATGCCGGGACATTCAAGATCGGCTTTCCCGAAAAACTGCAAAAAACAGGATAGGAGGCCGTAAGCAATCTTTTTTTGGCGGACAGGCGGTATGTGTCCGTAAAAGGAGCGGTAGTGGGTAAAACAACTTTTCTGAGCTTTGAGCAGCCGATTGCCGAGCTGGACTCAAAGATTGAGGAATTGCGCTTTGTGCAGGATGATTCGGCTGTCGATATTTCAGAGGAAATCGCGCGCCTGGCGAAAAAAAGCCAGCAGCTGACCAAGGAAATTTACAGCAAGCTGACGCCATGGCAGGTGTCCCAGATTGCCCGTCATCCGCAAAGACCATACACACTGGACTATATCAACGAAATTTTCACGGATTTCCATGAGCTTCATGGTGATCGTGTCTTTGGTGATGATCCGGCTATTGTGGGTGGCGTCGCCCGGTTTAACGGTCAGGCCTGCGTGGTGATGGGCCACCAGAAAGGACGGGACACCAAGGAGCGGGGTTACCGCAATTTCGGCATGCCGCGCCCGGAGGGGTATCGCAAGGCGTTGCGCCTGATGCACATGGCCGAGAAATTCAATCTGCCGATTTTCACCTTTGTGGATACGCCGGGCGCTTTTCCGGGCATTGATGCCGAAGAGCGCGGGCAGTCCGAGGCAATCGGCCGCAACCTGTTTGAGATGGCCAGGCTGAAAGTGCCGGTTATCACAACGATTATCGGTGAGGGCGGTTCCGGCGGTGCGCTGGCCATTGCTGTTGCCGATACGGTACTGATGCTCCAGTATTCAGTTTATTCGGTGATCTCGCCTGAAGGCTGTGCCTCCATTCTCTGGAAAACGGCAGAGCGGGCCAATGAAGCCGCAGAGGCTCTGGGCCTGACGGCGCACAGGCTCAAAGGGATGGGCCTGGTTGACCGGATCATTAACGAGCCGCTCGGTGGTGCTCACCGCGATCCGAAACAGATGGCAGCGCTCCTGAAGCGGGCGCTGGCGGATGCGTTGCGCCAGTTCAAGGGGGTATCGACCAAAGACCTCCTGGAGGCCCGTCACCAGAAATGGCTGAATTATGGTGAGTTCAAGGATATTGTGCCATCGGAGTAAGGGGTGACAGAGACGAAAGCGCATCATCCTGTTTTCGAATTTGAACGCGTGCTGGAGTCAGTTCCGGCACGCGTTTTTGCTTTCAGGCCATCCGCCGGGATGGCTTCTGAAGCCTATGCTGACAGGCCGGGCATGGCGGTGGCGTTTTCCGGTGGCCTGGATTCAACAGCCCTTCTGGATCTTGCCCACGCGTATGCGCTGGAAAAAGGACTTTTCCTTATCGCCTTTCATGTTCATCATGGCCTGAATGCGAAAGCGGATGCATGGCTTGACCATTGCCGGGATTTTTGCCGCGCGCGGGAGATCGCTTTTGATGCCCGCCGGGTCATGCTGGATCCGGACAGCGGTGAAGGCACGGAAGCCGCGGCCCGTCGTGCGCGTTATGCCGCGCTGGTGGAGATGTGCACCCTGCATGGCATGAACCTGCTTTTGACCGCGCATCATGAGGATGACCAGGCAGAGACGGTTTTGCTTCAGCTGATGCGGGGTGCCGGTGTTGCCGGTCTTTCCGGCATGGAGGTGCTGGGCGTGATTCCGGGTGTAGAAGACGAGGAGGCGCCGCAATTGCTTCGTCCGCTTCTGGCGGTATCGCGCGCTTCGCTGGAAAGCCTGGTGCAGGAAAGGCGGCTGGCTTACGTGGAAGATGATTCCAATACGGATCCCCGCTATGCCAGAAATGCGATTCGCCTTAAAGTGGCGCCGGTGCTGTCCGGTTTTTTCCCCGGTTTTGAAAGCCGGGTGTCACGAAGCGCACAGCATATGCAGTCAGCCGGCCGGCTGTTGAATGAACTGGCTGAAATGGACTGGGAGACCTGCCGTGATGGCGATACCCTGAATATCATCCGCATGTCGGAGCTGGGGCATGACCGCTTTGATAACCTGTTTCGTTTCTGGCTGGATGCGCATGGGTTGCGCATGCCCTCGACTGCCTGGTTAAATGAGGCGCGAACCCAGTTGCTGGATGCGCGGGAAGATGCCCAGGTCAGGCTCGATATGGAAGGCGCGGTTATCAGGCGCTATCAGGATCAGCTCATTTTCCAGGAACCGGAAAAGGCAGGCGGGGCAGAAGAGGTGCCACGGGAGCGCCAGGGACCGATTGTCTGGCAGGGAGAGCCCCGTATTTCCGTTCCCGCGTTTGGCGGGGAACTGCTTTTCGAGTATGCTTCAGAAGGGCTGGATGCAGACTGGCTCCGTGCCCGGCCTCTTTATGTGGGGGCTTATCATGGCAGGCTCATGTTCAAGACGAGTCCGAATCGTCCGACAAAAAGCCTGAAAGCGCATTACCAGGAAAGGCGCGTGCCGGCATGGGAAAGACAGCGCCTGCCTTTGCTGTATGCCGATGACAGGCTGCTTTTTGCGGCGGGTGTCGGCATGGCTGCCGAGGATGTCGCAAAGGGAGACAATCGCGTCTGGATAGGCTGGGTGCCTTTCCCGTGAAGGGCGGAAAACACGGCGTGTACGGGATTTTGCTTGTTAATTTGATACTTGCAGGGTAAAGTTCCATGCAAGTTTATGTTTGCATTTATTAGCTGAAAATTATGGGTTTAATTGTTCATAAATATGGCGGCACATCGATGGGCTCAACGGAGCGGATCAGAAATGTTGCCAAACGGGTGGCCAAGTGGCATGACGCCGGTCATCGCATTATTGTGGTGCCATCCGCCATGGCTGGAGAGACCAACCGCCTGATTGCACTGGCGCAGGAAATCATGCCGCAGCCGGACCAGCGTGAGCTTGACCTGATTACCTCGACAGGAGAACAGGTTTCGATTGGTCTTTTGTCCATGGCATTGATGATGGAGGGAAAGGAAGCCGTTTCCTTCACAGGCTGGCAGGTGCCGGTGCTGACGGATTCTTCGCACACCAAGGCGCGCATCCAGTCGATTGATGACAAGCGCGTCATGGCCGAACTGGACAAGGGAAAAATCGTCATTATCGCCGGGTTCCAGGGGATTGACAGCAAAGGGGATATCACGACGCTTGGACGGGGCGGTTCGGACACGTCGGCAGTGGCGATTGCCGCAGCCATGAAAGCGGATGAGTGCCTGATTTATACGGATGTGGATGGTGTTTATACAACCGATCCGCGCGTGGTATCGGAGGCAAAGCGGCTGAAAAAGATCACGTTTGAGGAAATGCTGGAAATGGCTTCACAAGGGTCCAAGGTGCTCCAGACCCGCTCGGTGGAGTTTTCGGGCAATTTCCAGGTGCCGACCCGGGTTTTGTCGTCGCTTACCGATCCGCTCATGCCGCTGGAGGAAGAAGCGGTCTCCGGCACACTGATTACATTTGAGGAAGATGCAGAAATGGAACAGACGGTTATTTCAGGAATTGCCTTCAGCCGTGATGAGGCAAAGATCATGGTGATCGGCGTGCCCGACCGGCCGGGTATCGCATTCAATATACTGGGCCCCATTGCGGACGCGAATATCGAAGTGGACATGATTATCCAGAACCAGTCGGTAGACGGTATTGCGGACTTTACCTTTACCGTGCCCCGTGCCGATTACGAGCGCGCCATGGAGGTGCTGAACACGAAGGTCAAGGGTGAGATCGGCGCAAAGGATATTATCGGGGACAACCGGGTCTCGAAGGTGTCCGCCATTGGCGTCGGGATGCGCAGCCATGTGGGGGTGGCGTCGAAGATGTTCGAAACCCTGTACAGGGAAGGCATCAATATCCTCATGATTTCGACTTCGGAAATCAAGATTTCCGTGGTTATTGATGAAAAATACATGGAACTGGCAGTCAGGGCGCTGCACAAGGCGTTCGAGCTGGAAAAACTGTAAATACCGTTTGTTCGTTTGATGATATAAGGGGAATGGCCATGGCATACAAGACCATACTTGTTCATCTGGACCAGAAAGAAAGAGCGGCAAGCCGTATCAGGATTGCCGCCAACCTGGCCAAGGCCGAGGATGCCTATCTGATCGGCGCGGCCATGATCGGCATTTCGACACTGACTTTCCGGGAGGCGCGTATCAGTGAAAAGGACCCGGCGCTGGCGGCACACCTGAAATTCCTGGCGGAACGCGCCGAGGGATTTGTCGAGGGGTTTGTGCAGGAAGTGAATGCAATGGGTGTGCTTTCCTACGAAGGGCGCGTGGTGGACGGCGAAGCCAATTACGGCATCAGCATGCAGGCCCGTTACAGTGATCTGGTCGTGATCGGGCGGACCAACTTAAATGAGGAAGCGCCCATCGTCCAGCCGGATTTTCCCGAATTTGTCGTCATTCATACCGGCCGTCCCGTTCTTTTGATTCCGCCCGGCTATGAAAAGGATACAGTGGGCTCCAAAGTCCTCATTTCATGGAATGCCAGCAAGGAAGTGCGCCGGGCAGTAACAGACGCCATTCCGCTGTTGAGGCGGGCTGACGTGGTGGAGGTGGCCATGTTCAATGTGGATTCCGAGCCCGACATGCGGGATGAAGCGTCGGTCACGGACCTGGCGGTTTACCTGGCGCGTCATGGCGTGAATGTGCATATTCTCCAGCCACGCCAGGCCAGAAATATCGGGACTGCGCTTTTGGAAATCGCAAAGGAAAGAGGATCGGATCTCCTGGTCCTGGGGGGATATGGCCATACCCGTTTCAGACAGTTTCTGCTGGGGGGCGTAACGCGGACGATTCTCTCGGAATCACCGCTGCCGGTTCTGATGTCCCACTGATGAAACGCAGAAGTGCCGGGTTGACCAGTGGTTTTAGGCAGCCATGGAATAATCTGATACTATTAAGAATTGCGCCGTTATTTTTGTACGCAGAATCAGGCTGTTTCCGATTATCACAGATTGAGTCCGCCAATTACGTGACGGCCCGGCAGGGTCATGCCATAACCCGTTTTTATCAATAACCGGCAAGCGCATTTGCCGGACTATCAAGGAATGCGATGAAGTGTGTTGATGATTTCCGCCTGCAGTTGGGTAGTGAAGAGGTGGTACCGATCATGATTGGCGGAATGGGCGTGGATATTTCCACGCCACAACTGGCGCTCGAAGCGGTTCGTCTGGGAGGGATCGGCCATCTGTCTGATGCGATGATGATGGATACGGCTGACCGTTATTTCGGGAAGCATTTCACCCGTGACAAGACGCGGGCCAACATGGCAAGCATGAATACCATGGACAAGTCCAATGTCCGTTTCAACCTCGGCATGCTTGCCGAGGCTACCCGTATGCATGTGTCAGGTGCGATGGAAGCCAAGCGCGGTCATGGCCTGCTTTTCATCAACCTGATGGAAAAGCTCACGATGAATGCGTCGCGTGAAACCATGCAGACACGCATGGTGGCCGCACTGGATGCCGGTATTGACGGCATTACGCTGGCAGCCGGCCTTAACCAGAATTCATTTCACCTGATCCAGGACCACCCGCGTTTTCGTGATGCGAAACTGGGTATTGTCGTTTCTTCGGCCAGGGCGCTCCAGATCTTTATTCGCCGCAATGCAAAGCTGCAGCGGCTTCCTGATTATGTGATCGTGGAAGGCCCGCTGGCAGGTGGACACCTGGGTTTTGGCATGGACTGGGCGAAGTTTGACCTGAAGACGATTATGGACGAAGTGCAGGCATACCTGAAAAAGGAAAACCTGGATATTCCGCTGATTGCCGCAGGCGGCATTTTTACCGGAACGGACGCTGTGGATTTCCTGGAAAATGGCGCGTCAGCCGTACAGGTTGCGACCCGTTTTACGATATCCCGGGAGAGCGGTCTGCCGGAAGCGGCCAAGCAGGCGTACCTGAGCGCGATGGAAGAAGACATTGAGGTGAACATGCAGTCGCCGACAGGTTACCCGATGCGGATGCTGAAAAATACACCAGCGATCGGGCAGGGCATTCGCCCGAACTGCGAGGCATACGGCTACCTGCTTGAGAACGGCAAATGTGAATATATCGATGCCTATGAGCAGGCGGTGAAACTGGTTGCCGACCGGGACAAAACGGCGGTTAATGACAGGATCTGCCTGTGCACCCATATGCGCAATTACGATGTCTGGACCTGCGGGCACAATACCTATCGCCTGAAGGATACGACACGCCGCCTGGAAGACGGATCATATCTCCTGCCTTCCGCAGAGCATATTTTCAAGGATTACCAGTTCAGCAAGGATCAGAAAATCCTGCTGCCGGAATAACCGTTTTTTCTGCCTGCAGTACCTTCAGGGTGCTGCAGGCAGTGTTTTTTAATCAAGCAGGGCGTTTAGCGCCTTCTGGAACTGGTTGGCGTGGGAACGCTCCGCTTTGGCCAGGGTTTCAAACCAGATGGCGATTTCCTCGAAGCCCTCGTCACGGGCGATTTCCGCCATCTTCGGGTACATATCGTGATATTCCGTTGTTTCACCGGTAATGGCGGACTGGATATTTAACCGCGTGCGGGTCATCGCATTGCCTGAGACCGGATCTTTTCTGAGAAATTCAAGATGGCCCAGGGCGTGTCCGCGTTCTCCGGCCGCGCTGGAAGAAAAAAGCAGGGCGACGTCATTATGGCCTTCAATATTGGCGCGGCTGGCAAAATATTCGTAGCGCAGGGCTGTCTGCGCCTCTACGAGAAAGGCGTTTTTCAGATTTTCTTCTGTTCGTGTTCCTTTGAGTTCTTTCATTGTTATTCTCCTGATTTGCCGCCCGAAATGCGGTCCGGTATCCTGTTTTCCAGAGTCTTATTGTAAAACATCCGTCGAGGTTCGAGTCGATCTTCTGTCTCGAAAGCGGGAGCGGGAAAAGCCGGGTGGGTTAGGCTGCCTGAGAAGTGAGCAGCGTGATCAGCGGCTGTAATGGCAGGGGGCGATGGTACAGGTATCCCTGCATGATATGGCACCCCCAGTTTTGCAGGTACCGGGCCTGTATTTCGGTTTCGACGCCTTCCGCAATCAGTTTCATGCCCAGGCCCTGGGCAATGGAGATAATGGCCAGCACAACCGGAAATTCACTGGTGTCATGCTGGATTTCACTGACAAACGCACGATCGATCTTGATGGTCTGGATGGGAAATTTGCGCAGGTAGGCCAAAGAGGAATAACCTATGCCGAAATCATCAATCGCGATCTCCACGCCAAGCTCATTTAAGCGTCTCAGGAGCGCTATTGCATGATGTGGATTGCGAATACTGATGTTTTCCGTAATTTCCACTCCGAAAAGACCTTGCGGAATGCGGTAGTGCGAAAAGACTTCCTGTATTTTTTCGATGCAGTCTTCCCGGTCCAGGTACTGGGGTGACATATTGATCGAGACAGGAATGGTCCGGCTGCCGGCCAGCCTGGCGGCCATCATGTCACGGCAGACGCATCCCAGCATCCAGTCCGTATAGGGGATAATGAGACCGATTTCCTCGGCATAAGGCAAAAATTCGCCTGCGGACAGGACCCCTTTTTCCGGGTGGTTCCACCTCATCAGGGCCTCGGCTCCGACGATTTCGCCGGTTTTGAGGTCGATCTGGGGCTGATAGTACATTTCAAGCTGGTTTCGTTCCAGGGCGCGCCGCATTTCCTGTTCCAGGCTGATCTTGGCGTGCGAGTTGCGGATCATGCTGTCTTCGTAAAAACAGAAGTCGTTTTTGTTTTTGATCTTGACCTGGTACATGGCAATATCGGCATTGGCGATCAGTTCCGCGGCGGAAAGGCCGTGCTCGGGATAAATGGCAATGCCGATACTGGCGGTAATCAGGACATTGGCATCATCCTGAAGTGCGAAAGGTTTCTGGATGGCTTTCAGGCATTGTCCGGCAATTTCCTGAATGCGCGCGGCATCCCTGAGACCGGGCAGCGCGATCAGGAATTCATCGCTGCCCAGGCGCGAGACAATGTCTCCTGTCCGCACCAGTTCTTTCAGGCGCAGTCCGGCCTGCTGCAGCAGAAGGTCGCCGCTTAAATGTCCCATGGTGTCATTGATGAGCTTGAAACGGTCAAGGTCAACAAAAAGCAGGGTCATGCCGCCGTTGATTTCACGGAGGCGCTGGAGCTCGGTGTCGATTTGCTTTGTCAGATGCGAACGGTTGGGCAGGCCGGTCAGCAGGTCGTAATTTTTATGATAGGAAATGATTTCCGCGGCACGCTGTTTTTCGGAAAGATCGCGAGCAATGACATAGGCCCCCGCGTTTCTTTCCGTTGAAGCGGGAGCCGCGGGGTTGAAAGCCATGTTCATGATCGTGATTGAAAAGGGATAGCTTTCCTTTTCGGCTTCGGATTTCAGCGAAAGTTCGATGTGGCGCGTGGACTTGTATTTGTTACTGAAAAGAGGATGCGCCCGGTTGAAATCCTCATCACTCATCAAAACGGAATAGTGCCGCCCGGTCAGTTCATCGACCGGGTAACCCAAAATAGCGGTAACGCGCTGGTTGATGTAGGTAATGGTACCCTCATGATCGAGAGTGAAAATGATGTCCGGCGCGTTGTCAACAAGGCCGCGATACATTTTTTCAGAGCATTCCAGCTGCCATGCCATTTGCCGGTGCCTTGTCTCAAAGGCACGGGCATCCAGTACATTCCTGACAGAAGACAGCAGCTCCTCGGTCGAGAAGGGCTTGCGCAGATAACTGAAGGCACCTCTTTTCAGCGCTTCAATCGGTGCCTGGATATCCGTGCTTTCCGAAAGAATGATGGTGTGTGTGTCATAACCCTGCGACTTGATAAAGTCCATGATTTCAAGGCCGTTCATGTCGGGCAGGCTGATTTCCAGCAGGATCAGGTCGATGTTTTGCGTGCGCAGGGTCTGGAGTGCCTGTTCTCCGTTTTCTGCCGTAAAAAGACGGATATCGTAATCGCTTAAGAGAAACAGCAGGTCTTCCCGTGCCCGGGGGCGGCTGTCGATAATGAGAATATGGGGCGTAGTGAGGTTATGCTGTGCCAGTGAGGAGAATGCTACAGAAGAGGAATTGGTAGCAGACATCATTGTTTTTTATGTCATTTTTATTTTCGATATAAGGGACCCGCAGGAATAAGGATATCAAATATTGTGCCGTTTATGTCGGAATGTGTGCCGATCCAGGCCTGAATCTGGTTTAACAGGCTGTAAACAATGCCCATATCCAGTTCCTGCTGTTTTTTTTCGCTGGCACTGCTTTCAGAGAGGCGCTGTATATCCGGTTTCGTTCCTGGAAGAAGGCTTTCCCTGTACTGAACCAGCAGCGCATAATAGAGTTTGCCATCCCGCTCTTTTATTCCTTCGTGCGTGATGGTGATTTCTCCCTGGTTCTTCATACTCACAACGGCATTGCGCAAGAGATTGATCAGAATTTGCTTCAGGATCGTATCCGGCGCGATGACCCGGCTGTTTTTTTCTGCAGGGTTACGCTCTTCCCTGATGCTGACGGCAGGGTTCGTCTCCCGGAACTGGCGAATGACTTCGGGAACCAGCGCTTTCATATCCGAGAGTGCACTTTCGCGGGGGGGCTCAACCATATCATGAATGATTTGCTCAAGGCGGGTGATTTCCTCTTTCAGGACAGTAACCGCATTTTTCTGTGAACCCTGTGTTTCGAGTTTCTGGTTCAGCACCTGCAGATAGTTCCGGATAATGGTCAGGGGGCTGTCGGCTTCCCTGGCGGAGGCACGGGATACGTGCCGGTATTTTTCCTCGATCAGGGAGACTTCCTGCTGGATGTGTTTTCTGGTTTCCTGCAGGCGGTGCCAGGCCAGGATGAACTGTTCCACGAAATTTTTGATCAGCCACTTTTTCTGCCTGAGTTCATCAAGCTGCTCCGGGTCCAGGCTGCCGAAAAGCACACCCAGGGAACGTTTGGCATCCGACAGGGGAATCATGATCCAGTTGGTGTTACCCAGGAGCAGTGCCAGATTTTTTTCCGCCGCCATGGTCAGTTCTTCAACCGACGTAAGGAAGGTTGCCTGCCTTTTTTCGGCGGTCATATGCATGACGCTGCCGGCGTGGGCCGGAATGCTGATACCCAGGAGTTTTTGCGAGGGCGTATCGGTTGTGACGCATGCATATTTATCCTCTGCCGGGTTGTGCCAGAACAGCAGGGCATGATTGAGCTTGAGGATGTTGCAGGCTGCCAGGATGGCGGCATTCTGCAGATGCGTCTGCGATGTCTGCCTGATAAAGAAGCGGCCGAATTCTGCAGAATTGAGCAGATTCAGGATTTCCCGGTTCATGTCGGCCTGATCGGCCGTTGTCGGTGCGATAAGCGGTTCTTCCACGACAGGATCAATGTCGGAAAGATCGATGCCGAGGTAATCTGCCGCCTGCTGGACCTGCTCACGAACATTGGACATGATGGCCGCGACCGTATCGGTATCCAGTCCGTAACGTGTCGCCAGTTCCTCGATCATGGGATTTTCTTCATCACAGTATGCCAGCTGATTGGCCAGGTGAACCGTCCGCACCAGTGGTGGCGCATTCTGGATGCGATCAAACGGCTCATGGTGAAGCTGGATGCTTTCCGCAATGGCCGGATCCAGTTTCCAGTACTGGATCAGCCAGGCGCCGGCATCCGTATGGGCAATGCCAAGGGAATGGTTTTCCTGGATACACAGGGCTTCATCATCGCGGCGGTAGAAGAGCGGAGCGTATTTTTCCGGTGTCACGGTCATCAGGGCAAGGCGCCCGATATCATGGAGCAGTCCCGAGAGATAAGCATTATCGTCATGGTCATATCCCATGTGCCGGGCGGCATTATGGGCGATCATGGCCGTGGTCAGGGAGTGGTGCCAGAAAGCGCGCAGATCCAGTCGGACATTGCGTGACAGGCCGCGGAAATTCTGGAAGATCGACTCGTTGATCACCAGCATGCGGACCATGTCGGTTCCCATGGCAATCAGGCCGGTTTCAAGGCGGACATGGGGGCCGGTATGGATATAGGCGGAACTGTTGGCCACACTCAGTATCTTCTGGGCCATGGTAGGCTCCTGCCAGATGAGTTTGGCCAGTTCGGTAATGCTCGCACGGTCATCCTGGCACAGGGCCAGAAGCTTGACCAGAACCTGAGATATGGTCGGCAGCCGGGTAGCTGACAACTTGTTCAGAATGTGGTGCTGAGATACCGATGTGTCTTTCAGAGTGCTCACACAAAGTCCCGAGTGATATTTTTTTCCGGTTTGCCGTTTTACGCGGTTCGGTAAGGATAACTGATTTTTAGGAAGAGTGGCATTTAGTCTCGACCCTCATTCATTCACCTGATGCAAAGCTGCGTTTTACAGGCGGCGGATTGATGAGAGCTGAGCCGGGGTAATGCAATTTCCTGTATCGAAAGCCAATGATGAAAGCAAGTGCGCCAAACGTCAATACGGCCGGGTAAATCTAACCGGCCGCAGGGTGCAGAATCAGGTTGTCGGCGGCTATCCGCCCCGGCGCATCAGGTCGAAGAATTCCGCATTTGTCTTCGTTGCGCGCATCTTGTCGAGGATGAACTCCATTGCCTCGATTTCATCCATACCATACAGGAGCTTCCTTAAAATCCAGATCTTCTGGAGGATATCCGGCTTGATAAGCAGTTCCTCGCGGCGGGTTCCCGACTTGTTGAGGTTGATGGAAGGATAGACGCGCTTTTCAGCCAGGCGCCGTTCCAGATGGACTTCCATATTGCCTGTGCCCTTGAATTCTTCGTAGATGACATCATCCATGCGGCTGCCGGTTTCGACAAGAGCGGTTGCGATGATGGTGAGCGAGCCGCCTTCTTCAATATTGCGGGCGGCGCCAAAGAAACGCTTGGGACGCTGCAGGGCATTGGCATCGACACCGCCTGTCAGCACTTTGCCCGATGCCGGTGCCACGGTATTGTAGGCGCGTGCCAGGCGGGTGATGGAATCGAGCAGGATGACCACGTCCTTTTTCATCTCGACAAGGCGCTTGGCCTTTTCCAGGACCATTTCCGCCACTTGGACATGCCGGGTGGCCGGTTCGTCAAACGTGGAGGCAACCACCTCGCCACGAACCGAGCGCTGCATTTCGGTGACTTCTTCAGGGCGCTCGTCAATCAGGAGCACAAAGAGGATGACTTCCGGATGGTTGGCGGTAATGGCATGCGCCATATGCTGCAGCATGACGGTTTTGCCTGACTTGGGCGAGGCGACCAGAAGACCGCGCTGTCCCTTGCCGATCGGCGCGATCATATCGATGATCCGGCCGGTAATGTTTTCATTGGCGTTGATATCCCGTTCGAGATGCAATGGTTCATCCGGGTGCAGCGGCGTCAGGTTTTCAAACAGGATCTTGTTTTTTGAAGCCTCGGGCGCAGCGCCGTTGACCTTGTCCACCTTCACCAGCGCGAAATAGCGTTCGCCGTCCTTGGGCGTTCTGACTTCGCCTTCGATGGAGTCACCTGTGTGGAGATTGAAACGGCGGATCTGGGAGGGGGAGATATAGATATCGTCAGTGGAGGCCATGTAGCTGGCATCAGGAGAGCGGAGGAAGCCGAAACCGTCCGGCAGGACTTCAAGGGCGCCATCTCCGTAGACCTGTTCGCCCGCCTTGGCCCGTTTTTTCATGATGGCAAACATGAGTTCCTGTTTGCGCATGCGGGCGGCGTTGTCAATATCAAGACTGCTGGCCATTTCCATCAGTTGGGAAACATGCAGGGACTTTAATTCAGATAGATGCATAATGTTTTTTTATTTATATAAGACTTTGCGCCAGAGTCTGGCGTGATCAAAAAGAGATAAATGGATAGGGTTGTTATCGGGATGCTGGTGGCAGTGTGACAAGCCAGGGAGTGAGCGGCATGGTGTATGCCGCTGGCTGATTACAGGTTGCTGTCAATAAACTGTTTCAATTGTCCTTTGCTGAGAGCGCCGACTTTCTGTGCGGCCATCTGCCCGTTCTTGAAAAGAATCAGGGTGGGTATGCCTCTGACACCAAATTGGGCCGCAATACCCTGGTTGCTGTCGACATCCATTTTTGCCACCGTGATTTTACCGCCGTATTCGGCAGCGACTTCATCAAGAATCGGCGCAATCATTTTACACGGGCCGCACCAGGCTGCCCAGAAGTCAACCAGAACAGGTTTGTCGGATTTTAACACGTCCGCTTCAAACGAAGCATCGCTGGTATTAATAATGTTATCTGCCATGATTTCCTCGGAATGGGAGGGAAACGTGCCGGACGAAAAAGCTGCCGGTCAGTTTCAGAGATACACTGCTTTGCCCGCATGAGGCATTTTCATCAGAAAACAGGGTATGAATGTGATTCAATATCATACGACTGTGTTTAACTTTTCAGATGATACATCGAATTTGCCTGAAATTGTACGCGCAGAACACACAGATCGCCTAAAAGAGGCTAAAAATGTTGCAAATAGCGCACACACATGCCTTCATGGTACGTTTTTTTCATGCCGGTTCAATGAGAATGAACAAATCACCGGCATTTTTATTTTTTCGTGTATGCCGCCTGCTGTTCTGCCAGGTTATGGCGGCGGCGGATTCACCAGTGTTTCACCGGCACTTTGCCCGGCCTGGACTTCAGCCGGTTTTTGCCCGGTTTCCTCGACAGCGGCATTGGCCTCAGCTGCAGGTGTTCCGGCAGGTTTGGCATCATCTGCCGGTCCGGCTTCAGTCACCGGCTGTTCTTTTGCCGCCGGTTTTGTGTCCGTGGCCGCTTCTGTTGCCGCTTTTTCTTTCGCAGGCGGCATGGGAGCCGCTTTCGCAACAGTTTCAACCGGAACCGTCGTCTGCTGCAGTCCGCCTCCCAGTGAACGATACAGGTCAATCGTGTTTAACAGCCGGTCAAGCCTGGCCTGGACCAGCGACTGTTCGGCTGCAAAGTGCTGCCTTTCCGCATCCAGCACATCAAGCGAACTGGAGATACCGTTGTCATAACGCGCTTTGGACAGTTTCAGGCGCTCGGATTCCGCTGTCAGTACGGCGGACTGGGCCGTAACCTGTTCATTGAAGAGTCCCCTGGCAATCAGGGCATCCGCCACTTCCCGGAAGGCGACCTGGATGGTTTTTTCATACTGCGTGATGGCAATGTTCTTGCGTGCTTCTGCCAGGTCGAGGTTGGCGATATTTCTGCCGGCATCAAAGATCGGCAGCAGAATCTGTGGCGTGAAGGTCCAGGCACTTGAGCCGGCATCAAAAAGTCCGGACAGCGTATTGCTGGCCGTGCCGCCGAACGCCGTTAAGGTAATCCGCGGGAAAAAGGCGGCACGGGCAGCGCCGATATTGGCATTGGCCGATCTTAACTGGTTTTCATACTGGCGGATATCCGGGCGATTGGCGAGAAGATCCGAAGGCAGGCCGGCAGGAATTTCCATCAGGATATCGTCATCCGAAAAATCTTTTGATGCCGGGAGGTTTTCAATTTTTTTGCCGCCGATCAGGACAGTCAGCGCATTTTCCATCTGGGCGCGCTGACGCTCGTAAGTGACAACAGCGACACGGGCGTTGTGCATGAGCGTTTCATACTGCCTTAGTTCCAGGGCGGAGGAGGCGCCGACCTCAAAGCGTTTTTCCGTCAGGTCATAAGTGCTTTTGTAGGCTTCATAGGATTTCTGCGCGAGGTCGCGCTGCTTTGCCAGGGCCCGTTCGGTCAGGTAAGTCTTGCAGACTTCGGATACGAGGCTGATGTGGGCGCTGCGCTGCGCCTCTTCCGTTGCAAAATATTGATAAAGCGCCGCATCCGAAAGGCTTTTTACACGGCCGAAGAAATCGATTTCAAAAGCGGCCAGGCCAATACCCACCTGGTAATTTCCGGTGTTGGCGTAGCCGGGCGTGCCGGCAATGGAACCGGGCGTTTTTGATCGCTGGGCCTGGCCCTCGGCGTTGATGTTCGGCAGGCGCTCGGACCACTGGATGTTGTACTGGGCGCGGGCTTCCTCGATACGGAGTGTGGCAACACGCAGGTCACGGTTGTTTTCGATGGCGGCGGCAATCAGTGCCTGAAGACGCGGATCGCGTGCAAATTCCGTCCAGCCGATTTCAGGAGCAGGGATGGTGCTTTCAGCGATCTGAGCGTGTTCAGGCCATGCGCCTTCTACAGGCGCTTCCGGCCGCTCGTAAGTGGGCGCCATGCTGCAGCCGGTCAGGATGCCGGCTGCCATCAGGGCAATTGCGCATTGTCTGAGCCTTGTCATTTACAGTCTCCCTTGCTATTCCTTTTAATCAATCTTGTCGGGGTTACCTGTGTTGTCCGGGCTTTCTGCAGCAGGATCATCCGTATCCTGTGCCAGTCCGGGGGTCAGTTCCCAGGGTTGCTGGCGGACATCTTTTGATCCTTCCTGGGTGTGGTAACTGGCATACATCTTGCGTTGCCGCTCGCTGCCGGAGAAGATGCTGCGCACGACCAGGAAAAAGATGGGAACCAGGTAAACCGCCAGCACGGTTGCCGTAATCATACCGCACATGACACCGGTTCCGATGGCCTGCTGGGCGCCTGAACCGGCTCCACGGGCAATGGCAAGCGGCAGTACGCCCAGGATAAACGCCATGGATGTCATGATGATCGGACGAAAACGCAGGCGGCAGGCTTCCAGTGTCGAGCGTACCAGATTCTTGCCCTGTGCCTGCAGATCTTTCGCAAACTCCACGATCAGAATCGCGTTTTTCGCGGAAAGGCCGATAGTGGCAATCAGGCCCACCTTGAAGTAAACGTCGTTAGGCATACCGCGCGTCAATACCCCCGCCAGCGCGCCGATAACCCCCAGGGGCACCACCAGCATAACGGAAAGCGGGATGGTCGTGCTTTCGTACAGCGCGGCAAGACACAGGAATACCGCTAGCAACGAGAGGGCGAAAAGCATCGGCGCCTGATTGCCCGAGACTTTTTCCTCCAGCGACTGGCCGGTCCATTCAAAGCCGAAACCCCGTGGCAATTGCCGGGTCAGGTTTTCCATTTCATTCATTGCATCGCCCGTACTCATGCCTTCTGCCGGTTCGCCTTCAATCCTGACCGCCGGGTAGCCGTTATAGCGGATCAGCTGTATCGGTCCCTTGGTCCATTCACTGGTCGAGAAAGCAGAGAAGGGCACCATGGTGCCATCCTTGTTTTTAGCGAAAATCTTGCTGATATCTTCCGGCTTGCCCCGCTTGGTGGCATCCAGCTGGACAATGACACGCTGCTGCCGTCCGAAGCTTTCAAAGTCGTTCACATAATCCGAGCCCAGCGCCACAGAAAGAGCGGCATTGATATCGGCAAAACTGACACCCAGGGCATTGGCTTTATCGCGATCAATGTTCAGTTTGAGCTGGGCGGTATTTTCCATGGCCATCGGGCGGACATTTTTCAGCACCTTGCTTTGCCGGGCCATGACCAACAGCTGGTCACGGGCATTGATCAGCGCTTCATTGCCCATGCCGGCGCGATCCTGCAGGCGGAAAGCAAAGCCGGTGGAAGTGCCCAGTTCGCGAATCGGCGGCGGATTGATCGGGAAGGCAACAGCGTCACGGAACTGTGAAAACTTTGCATAGGCCCGCTGGACAATGGCCCGGGCGGTATTGTCCGAATCCCTTTCTCCCCAGTCTTTCAGAGTAACGAAACCCAGGCCGCCGTTCTGTCCTCTTCCCGAGAAGGACGTTCCCGTTACCAGCACGGTATGGTCAACGCCGGGTTCGGTGAAGAAGTGATTCTGGATCTCCGTCAGGATTTCCCGGGTTCTGGAGGCGGTTGCGCCGCCCGGCAACTGAAGATTGACGTAAACATAACCCTGGTCTTCATCAGGGAGAAATGAGGTTGGCAGTTTCCAGTACATCCAGGCACAGCAGGCACAGATGGCAAAGTAAATCACCATGTATCGCCCGGCACGCCCGAACATCTTGGCAACCTGGCGTTCGTAGGTGAGCGTCGTGCTGTGGAATTTCCGGTTGAACCAGCCTAAAAATCCCTTGCTGCTGGCGTGATGCCCTGCCTCGACCGGTTTAAGGATCGTGGCGCAGAGCGCCGGTGTGAGCGACAGGGCAAGGAAAGCCGAGAAGGCAATGGAAGCGATCATCGACAGGGAAAACTGCATATAAATCTTGCCCACCGCGCCGCCAAAGAAAGCCATGGGTACGAATACCGCCATGAGAACGAGGGTAATGCCGATAATGGCCCCCTGAATCTGTCCCATCGCCTTGAAAGTGGCATCGCGGGGCGAGAGACCTTCCTCTGACATGATGCGCTCAACGTTTTCCACGACAACAATCGCATCGTCAATCAGAATACCGATGGAAAGCACCATGCCGAACATGGTCAGCATGTTGATGGAAAACCCGAGCGCTTTCATTACTGCGAAGGTGCCCAAAAGCGCAATCGGGACAACAATCGTGGGAATAATCGTGTAGCGGATGTTCTGCAGGAAAAGGTACATGACCAGGAAAACCAGGAAAACCCCCTCGAACAGGGTTTTGACCACTTCCTTGATGGATACGACGACGAAACGGGAGGTATCATTCTGGATACTGTATTCCACGCCGGCCGGGAAATATTCATAGAGCTCCGCCATTTTTGCGCGGATAGCGGACATGGTTGCGATACTGTTGGCGTCCGCTGTCGGCATGATCCCGAAGCCGCTCATGGGGGTGCCATCCAGGTGAGCAAAGGGTTCATACCGCTGGGCACCCAGTTCAACCCGGCCGACATCCTTGATGCGGACAGTCGAACCATCCGGATTGGCACGAAGAATAATATTTTCAAACTCTTGCGGAGTCTGTAACTGGCCATGTACCGTAATATTGGCGTAAATGGGTTCTTTGCCGGTATTGGGCATGCCCGCCAGCTGTCCGGAAGTCACCACGGCATTTTGACCCTTGACGGCAAGACTGACGTCTTCCGGCGTTAGGTTAAGCCCGGTGAGTTTGACCGGATCCAGCCAGATACGCATGGCTTTTTCAGAACCGAAAATGTTGACGTCACCAACGCCGGGAATACGCTTGATGTCATTGGTGACATTACGCGCCACAAAATCGCCAAGTTCAAACTGGCTTAGCCTGCCATCGGTGGATGTGACGGCAATAACCGCCAGGTAGTTGCTTCGGGCCTTGTTGGTAATGACACCCTGCTGCATGACCTGCGTGGGCAGACGGGATTCGACCCGCTTGATCCGGTTCTGGACGTCAACGGCGGCCAGTTCCACGTCAGTCTCATTGGTAAAAGAAAGCGTGATCTTGGCTTCACCGGTACTCTGGCTTTCCGACTCCATGTACATGAGACCGGTAGCGCCATTCATTTCTTCTTCAATCAGCTGGGTG